>CAZNSS010000006.1:0-24231 GCA_964575465.1 uncultured Holophagales bacterium
CGGCCCTGGCCGCCGGCGCGACCCGCTCGTTCGTGCTGGCGCAGGCGGCGTGCGGCGTCCCGGCCGACGCGACGGCCGTCGCGGTGAACGTCTCGACGACCGAAGCGACCGCCTCCGGGACGGTCACGCTCTACCCCGGCACCGGCGCGGCTCCCGGCACGACGACGGTCGTCTTCCGCCCCGGGGCGATCCGCTCGAACAACTCGATCATGGGGCTCTCGGGCGGCGCCCTCTCCGCCGTGAACACCGCCTCGACCGGGCAGGTGCAGGTCATCCTGGACGTGTCGGGCTACTTCCGGTAGGCCGCGAGCCAGAGACCCGGGAACCGGAATAGAAAGGCGGGGGCTTTCGCCCCCGCCTCGAAGCGGTTCGGGGAGATGGTCGCGCCGTCAGGGCGCGAAGTAACCGTTCACGTCGATCACGAGGTGGAGGGTGCCCGCCGACTGGTTCCAGACCTGGATGGCACCGGCTCCGTCCGTCGAGACGCCGACGACGGTCATCGACGCGGCGATTCGTCCGGACCGGAAGGCGAGAGTGCTCGCGGCCTGCGGGGCGGTGCCCTCGGGATAGACGAGCAGCTCACCAGAGACGGCCGGACCGACGACGCTGATGTTCAGCGAGACGGCCCTGGCCTCCGCCGGGATCCCGCAGCCGGCGGAGACGAGCGGGAACGCGCGGTCCGGCGTCCCGGCCGCCCCGATGGCGGGTCCGCCGAAAGTGCCGGTCGGGTTCCGCGTGTCGACGACGCGGCAGGGGGTGAGCGGGTAGAAGGAGAGCGCGCCGGAGCGCTTCACGAGAGTCGTTCCCGTCACGGTGAGGGAGGGCTTGGTCACGTCGGTGACGGTGAAGGACTGGTTCCCGAGCGTGGCGAACGTGACCGTGGCGGTGCCGACGCCCGCGTGGAAGGCGATGGCGCCGAGATACGAAGCGGAGGGGTCCGTGCTCGTGTAGCCGGCGACGCCTTCGTAGCCGAGGGCCACCTGGCCCTTCGGGTCGTAGGCCGTGATCGTCACCGAAACGGGCGAACCCGAGTTGACGGCGGCCGGCAACTCGGTCATCTCGTAGTACGCCGCGTCACCCGGCGCGCCGTGGTCCGTCGTGCAGGGGGTCGTGGGGGTCGCGCTCTGCGCGACCGTGTTGGCGTCTTCGGTGGAGCCGGCGGAGGTCGTCTCGACGGCGTGGACCACGTAGTGGTAGGCCGTGCCGCCCACGAGGTTCACGGAGTCGACGTACCCGGTCCCCTCGACGCCCAGGGCGATCCGGTTGACGAGCGACGGCGTGAAGCCCGGCGTCGTGCTCCGGTAGACCGAGTAGGTGACGGCGCCGCCGCACGCCGGCGTGGCGGCTGCCCACGCGAGGGTGTTCGAGCAGGTCGGCGTGCCCGTCGCGGAGGCCGTGACGAGCCCGGCGAACGCGGGGACCGCGCTGCACGGGGCGGTGACGTCGAAGCCCGTCGACGCGCCCGTGACGAGGCCGCTGCCCGTGGCCGCGAGGGTGTAGCCCTGGCCCGCCTTGCTCACGGTGACGTTCGGGAAGGTGGCGACGCCGGCGACCGCGGCCAGCGACGTCGTCCCTCCGATGAAGGCCCCGGTCGGGTTGCTCCCGAGGGTCAGCGTGACCTGGGCCGTCGAGGTGTCGCAGAGGTTGGAGTAGGCGTCGCGGACGGCGACGGCGAGCGCCGGGGCGATCGGCTGGCCGGCGGCCACGTTCGACGGTCCCTGCGTGAAGACGAGCTCCCGGGCCGCGCCGTGCGTGACGTTGAACGGTACGCTCGTGGCGCCGGTCAGGGCGCCCGAGGCGGCGGTCAGCGTGTAGCCGGTGCCGACCTTGTCGACGACCAGGTTGGGGAAGGTCGCGACGCCGGCGACGGCCGCCTGCGTGAGCGTGCCGCCGAGCGTGCCGCTCGCCGGGTTCGTCCCGATGGCGACGGTGACGTTCGCGGTGGACGTGGTCAGGTTCCCGAAGGCGTCCTGGATCGCCACGGTGACGGCGGGCGCGATGGAGGCGGCCGCGGCGACGTTCGTCGGCTGCTGACCGAAGGCCAGCGCGGCCGGTGCCGCGGGGGTGATGTTGAATGCCGCGCTCGTGGCGCCCGTGAGGCCGGTCGCCGTGGCGGCGAGGGTGTAGCCGGTGCCGACCTTGTCGATCGAGAGGCCCGGGAAGGTCGCCACACCGGCGACCGCCGCGACCGTGAGGGTGCCGGACAAGGTCCCGCCGCCCGGGTTCGTCCCGAGGGAGAGCGTGACCGACGCCGCGCCGGGGCTCGGGTTGCCGTAGGCGTCGACGAGAGCCACCTGGACGGACGGCGCGATGCCGACGCCGGCGACGGCGCTGGAGGGCTGAACGGAGAAAGCGAGTGCGGCCGGGGCGCCCGGCGTGACCGTCGTGCTCCCGGTCCCCGCGATGGACGGGGTGACCGTGTCCGTCGCGGTGAGCGTCCGCGTCCCCATCGTGAAGAAGGTGATCGAGGGGCTGGCGACGCCGGCGGTGAAGGAAACCGGCGAGGAGAACGTGGCGAGGGGGTCGGAGCTCGCCAGATTTGCCGATCCCGTGTACCCGGTCGCGACCTGGCCCAACGCGTCGAGCGCCGTGACGGTCGCCGCGACCGCCGTGCCCACCGCCGAGCTGGCCGGCAATGTCACGACGTACGCCGCCGCCAGGCCCGGAGGCACGCCGCCGGTGGTGCAGGCCCCCACGTTGTCGACGGACAGGCTCACGTCGTCCAGGTAGTGGCCCTCGCGGGTCACGCTGGAATCCGTGCGGTAGTGCCACGCGAACCAGACCGTCTGGCCCGCCAGCGCGTCCAGGTTCACGGTGGTCTGCAGGAACGCGCCGTTGGTCAGCGCCTGCAGGCCCGTCCAGCAGGTCCCGAGGACGCTGACCGTGCCGTTGTACCCGCCCGCCGTGATGTACGGCTGCGTCGGGGACACCGCGGTTCCGACCTTCGTCCAGGGGCCGGTCGCTCCCGCGGTGGAGTACTCGAGCGCGACGCCGTCGAAGTACGTCGATCCCACGATGTCGTTGAAGTCCCACGCGTGCCGGAACGAGAGCGTGCCGACCGAGCTGGCCGGGATGGCGAAGCCGTTGATGCCGCTGCCGCCGTTGCCGCCCAGCACCAGGCGGGTGTCGAGCGAGTTGCCGTAGGCGCTCGGGCAGGTGTTGCCGGCCGTGCCGCCGAAGCGCCAGGAGGTCGCCGTCGACTGGGAGTGGCAGCTGGACTTCTGCAGGTTGGTGCTGCCGGCGACCCAGTAGGCGTCCGGGGTGGTCGGCGGGCGCGTCCCGTCGAGGTCGTCCGCGTAGCGCAGCCCCGGGACGATATTGCCGGTGGGCACGGCGGACTTCTGGACGGTGTTCGTCTCTTCGACGGCGATGTCCTTGTTCTCGACGGCTCGGACGACGTAGTAGTAGGTCGCCCCGTTCGTGAGGTTCAGGTCGTCGACGAAGGTCGTTCCCGTCAGGCCCGACGCGATCCGGTTACCGATGGCCGGCGCGAAGCCGGACGCCGTGCTCCGGTAGACGTTGTAGGTGATCGTTCCCGTGCACGCGGGCGTCGCGGCCGACCAGGAGAGCTGGTTCGTGCAGGTGGAGACGGCGCCATTCGTCGCGCTCGTCAGGCCGGCGAAGGTCGGCGGGAGCGTGCAGTTGCCCGTGGTCGTAACCGGGGCCTCGGTCGAGTTCACCGACTCGGCGCAGATCACCGCGCGGACGACGTAGTAGAAGGTGAGGCCGCCGGAAACCCCGTTGTCGACGTAGGGCGAGGTGGCCGTCGTGCCGACGAGCGTGTAGGGGCCGCCCGGCACCTGGCTCCGGTAGACCCGGTACTCGGGGCTCCCGTTCGTCGTGAAGGAGACGGTCACCTGGTTCGGAGCCGTCGCGGTCGCCGTCACGCCGGTCGGCGCGGCGGGCTGGTCGGTGCAGGCGTTGTAGACGACGAGGGCGAAGTCCTGGTCGAGCGCCGAGGCGTTCCCCGGGACGCCATCGGAGTTGATGTTGGTCGCCGTGACCGTCACGGTGAAGGGGCCGCTGACGCCTGCCGGAAGGAAGACGCTCTCGACGTTGTTCGAGGCGTCCGCGCTGCCGCCCGTGACCGAGCTGGCGCCGGTGAAGACGTTCCCGAGGTAGGTGTTCCCGCCGACCGTGACCGTCAGGTCGAGGTTGTTCTTCCAGGCCGAGCCGGTCGTGGAGCCCGGCGCGTCCGTCCAGGCCAGGGTCACGCGGTACGGCTTGCCGGAGTCGGCGACGAAGCCGTTGAAGGTCTTCGTCTGGCCCGACGCCGTGAAGAGGTTCGCCGGCACCTCGTCGTCGAGGAGACGCCCGGTGCCGTCGAAGGCGCGCCCGAGGTCCATGAGACCCATGCCCTGGTTGTTCGAGTAGAGGTTGTCGTTGGCGCCCGTCCCCGTCATGTAACGGGCCGAGTTCATCAGGTACGCCTTCGTCATCGCGGGGCTCGGCGGGTTGATCCCCTGGTTGATGAAGTACTGCCTGAGGAGCGCCGCCCCGCCGGCCATCGCGGGGGTCGAGTGGCTCGTCCCCGAGGACGCCGTGTACCACTGCTGCCCGAGGGGCCAGAAGTTGCTCGTGCCGGGGCCCGCGCAGACGCCGCTCGCGTCGAAGCAGGCGAGCGCCTGGCCGGCCGCCACGGCCGGCGGGTCGGCCTGCTGGCCGGCCGTCTGAGCCACGCCGCCCGAGACGTGGGTGCCGGGAGCCATCAGGTCCGGCTTCTTCCGGCCGTCGGAGCAGGGGCCGCGGCTGGAGAAGGCCACGATGTCCATCGCGCTGTTCGCCTCGGCGTCGGTGGTGCCGCACTGGTCCGCCGCACCGAACGCCTGGACGTTCTCGGAGGCCCCGGAGGTGAAGACGTTCTTCGCGGTGCCCGGCGTCCCTACCGTGTTCGCCCCGGAGCCGGCGTTCCCCGCGGCGAAGAGGATGACCATCTCCTGGTTCCCGGCGTTCGGGACCGCGGAAGCGGCCGGTTGCGCGTCGCGGACGAGGGCGTCGTAGCGCTGGGAGTCCGTCCCGTAGGTGTTCGAGTTCGAGCCCCAGCTGTTCGAGCTGACGCGCATGCCGTCGCGGTACGCGCGCGACTGGAGGTCCTCGTAGTCGGGGTTCGTGAAGGTGCCCGGGTCGAAGATGACCGAGGAGCCGACCTTCACGAATGGCGCGACGCCGAGCCCGTACCGGAAGCCCTCGGCATCCTGGAAGGGCGCTCCGGTGAGATCGCTGTAGCCGCCGATGATGTGGGAGTTGAGGTTTCCGTGGCCGTCGCAGCCCTGGATCGTGCTGCCGGAGTTCGGCGTCCCCTCGAGGCGGTTGTAGACGACGCGGCTCGTCCCGGTGACGTCCCCGGCGACGTAGAGACCGAAGTGGTTCGGCAGCTGCGTCCCGTCGTCGACGCCGCTGTCCGTGACGTCGACGCCGAAACCGGACGCCGTGAACTGGGCCTGGGTGAAGCCCTTCGACGCGAGCCAGCCGAGGTAGCCGGCGCCGCTCGGCGCGGAGCCCGTGAGGTTCCCCGAGACGATCATGTCCTGCCGCTCGTCCCGCTTCCTCGGCTCGACCCAGGTCTGGATCGAGACGACGTCCGGGCGGGCCGCGAGCTGGAGGACCGCGTCCGTGCCGGAGTAGACGCGCAGGTTGACGTAGCCGAGGAACCGGTCCTCGAGGCCCGGCTTGCTGGCGAGCGTCCGGACCAGCGCAAGGGTGGCCGGGTTCGCATCGGCGTCCTCGACGAGCTGGACGGAGTAGGCGCCCGTCGGCAGCTTCGTCCCCGGGTCGATCCGGTCACCGGGCGTGTAGGCGCCTTCCCACTGGATGTCGGAGAGCTTCTGCACGGCGGCGAGCTGCGTCCCCGTACCCCAGACGAGGTAGGCGTTCTCGGGAATGTACGTGACGATCCTCACGCCCGTCCCCTCGAGCGCCGCGTACCACCTGGGCTGGATCGGTCCCGGGTACTGCACGAGGCGGAGCGCCTTCCCCTCGGCCGGAGGCGCCGCGAGCCGGCGCGCGAGCGCCTCGGGGCTCGCGGTGTCGATCACGCCCGCGTTCAGGAGGATCCGCGTCTGGGTGCCCGATGCCGCGCGCGCCGCCGGCGTCACGGCTCCCAGAAGAAGCGCGATCGTCGCGCCGATGAGTACCGTCCTCGTGCTGATGCCGCGCCACGGGCCGGGCCAAGCCGAACTCTTCAAGTCGAGCCTCCTCTGGTCGATCCCATTCTTGTCAGGTGCCGCCGTCCCGGAGTATCCGGTAAGTCGGGAAATCCCGACAGTCCCACACGGGGCAAGGAGACCCTGGAGGTCCTGATGGCGGCGGAGAGGACCCTCGCCGGCCGGACTACCGCGTCCGGCCCGCCTTGATCGCCGCGCGGCTCTCGCGGTCCGCCTCGCGCCTCTTGATCGTCTCGCGCTTGTCGTGGAGCTTCTTGCCGGTGACGAGGGCGATCTCGACCTTGGCGCGCGGGCCCCGGAAGTAGAGCGAGAGCGGAACGCACGTGGCGCTCGAGCGCTGGATCTTCACCGCCCACTTCAGGATCTCCCGCTTGTGGAGGAGGAGGCGGCGCTTGCGGACCGGGTCGGGGTTCATGTACGAGCCGGCGTCGTAGGGGGAGACATGGACGCCGTGGAGCCACGCCTGTCCCGACGCGAACTCCACCCAGCCGTCGGTCAGGTTCGCCCGCCCCTCGCGGAGCGACTTCACCTCGGTGCCGGTCAGCTCGAGGCCGGCTTCCACCTTCTCCTCGACGAAGTACTCGTGGAACGCCTTCCGGTTCTTCGCGACCATCCGGACTTCGGCGTCCTTCTTCTTCGCCGCAGGGGCGGCAGGGCGGGCTGTCACGCGCCGGAGTATGCCCGTGCCGCGGCCGGGCAGCCGGAGAGGGAAGCTTCCTCGCCCGACGAACCCGTCCGGCGCCCGGCCGGGGTGTGGCGTTCGCGCCACACACTGATGCGGGATTTCAACGCCACCGTGAGGCGGCGCCTCCCAAGGGCACTTGTTTGCAGCACTTACGGGACATCCGGCTGGCATCCCGCGTGCGTAGGAAGGTGGCGTGATGAGGCTGCAGACCACCCTCGCCCGCACGGTTTCGGTCGCCGGGGTCGGTCTCCACTCCGGGCTCGAGGTCCGCGCGACCCTCCGCCCCGCCCCTGCGGGCCGGGGAATCGTCTTCGTCAGGACCGACATCGGCGTCGCCATCCCGGCGGTCGCCGACGCGGCCGGCCGGCTCGACTTCGCGACGTCGCTCGGGGAGCGCGGGCGCGACATCGGCACCGTCGAGCACCTCCTCTCGGCCGCGGTCGGCCTCGGCCTCGACAACCTCACCGTCGAGGTCGACGGTCCCGAGGTCCCGATCCTCGACGGCAGCTCCGCCCCGTGGGTGGCCGAGATCCTCTCCGCCGGCCTCGTCTCGCTCGGCTCCGCCGCCCGCCCGTTCGCCGTGACGAAGACGATCACCGTCCACGGCCCCGGCGGGAAGTGGATCGAGATCCGCCCGGCGAAGGACCTCCGCGTCTCCTACTCGATCGACTTCCCGCACCCGGCCGTCGGCCGGCAGTCGATCTCGCTCGTCCTGACGCCGGAGACCTACGCCGCGCACCTCGCGCCCGCGCGGACGTTCGGCTTCCTCGCCGAGTACGACTACCTCCGCTCGAAGGGGCTCGCCCGGGGCGCGAGCGAGGACAACTGCATCGTCGTCGGCGAGGACACCGTCCTGAACGGCAACCTGCGCTTCGCCGACGAGTTCGTACGGCACAAGGTCCTCGACCTCGTCGGCGACCTCGCGCTCGTCGGCCGGCCGGTCGTCGGGCACGTCGTGGCGCATCGCGCCGGGCACGCGCTTCACGCGGCGCTCGCGAAGGAAATTCGCCACACGGCCGCCGCCGAGCACCTCCGCCGCTCCGTCCCGGTCCACGAGCCCGTGGCGCTCGCCGGGCGCTGAGAATTCCGCAGCGGCTCTTCCCGTACCCGGGAACTCGATCGGCTTCGGCCTGACGCCCGACGGTTGAGACCCGCCCTGCCCGACGCTATCCTGCCCCTGCGGGCTGTTTCCTCCGGAGACTTCACGTTTCGGGCCGACCCGGGCGACCTTCAGCGGGCACGGGAGGCCCGCGTCACGTGTACCAGCGGCCGCGGACAGCTTCCTCGCGAGACCAGGAGGCCTTCCTCATGACCCGCCTTCCCGTCCGCGCGGGCGGCCGGTTCGCCATGGCTCTGCTCGTCGGGCTGGCGGTCGCCGCCATAGCCCCACGCGCAAGCGCCCAGTGCCAGGTCCTGAACTCTCCGGTACCGTTCGATCCCCCCGCTTCGGGCGTTCCCTCCCCGCTGCGCCCGACGAACGACTCGATGGGGATCTCGGGCAGCGCCCGGCGCCTCGTCGTCAGATACAACTACGGGTACCTGACCTACAGCCTCGCGGTGCCGGCAGCTCCTTCGGTGCAGACGGTGCAGAACCTGCTGTCCGTGGGCTATCCGAAGAGCGGCGACGGCCAGACCCGGACCGGGAAGATCGCCCTCTCTCCGGACGGCCAGCGGGTCGCGCTCCCGTGGACGGACGAGATCGGCTACGGGACCATCACGCAGGCTTTCGGAAGCGGCGGGTTCGGCCCCGGTGGCGACTACCTGCCGGCCGGCTACAACTCCAACCACAGCGCCATCGTGAAGGTCGGAAGCAGCTACCTCGGGTTCACCGCCTCGGCGCTGGGGGTCTACGCCGCCAACGTCACGAATGTCGTCGCGGGCCCGGGGTCGGCGGTGCGGAACGGAATCCCCTCCGAGAAAGTGACGGCGCTCGGGACCGACCTCTCGGGCCTGGAGGCGGTCGAGGGCCCCTCCCGGAAGTGGGTCGTCGGCTCCTCCCAGTCGCGCGTCGTCGTCATCGACGCGACGGACGCCGGCTCGGCCCCGGTGCCCGGCATCGCGGCGGCCCTGACCTGGAGAGAGCACCCGGCCGCGGCGCTGGGGGTCCCCTCGGGGAGCTACATCAACAACGTGGCGGCTGTCGCACACCCGTCCGACGGGGCGCTCCACATCCTCGTCGAGTCGGCCCGATACATCCGCCCGTACACGTATTCGACCTTCGTCTCGCTCCACCGGGTCGACCCGGCGAACGGCAACCTCACGACCGTCGGGTCCTTCGTTCCCCAGAACGGCCAGAACCTCGCCCAGAAGGGAATGGTGCTCCTGGCCTTCGATTCGGACGTCGTCGCGTTCCTGATGCACCGCCTGACGGCAGGCGGCATGCGGCTGCAGGCCCGAGCGTCGCTGGCCTTCGGGACGAACCTGGCGGCCTCGTCGGCGACCATCACGAACCCGCCGACGATCGGGAGCCTGGTGGGGTTTCGCAGCACCGGCGGCAACGTCCACCTCTACCTCGCGGACGGCGGGTTCGCCTACGCGATGTCCCTCGACTGCTCCGCGGCGCCGGGTCCGGCGGCGGCGTTCCTCTCCGTCGACCGGGTCCCGACGAACGGCGCGGCGACGACCGTCCCCGACGGGGGAAGCGTCTTCGTCGGGGACGAGCTCCGGGTCAAGCCGGCCTTCTCCCCTCCCGACTCCGTGTCGCCCCTGGTCGACTGGCGCCTCGACTACGACTTCCACGACGGGAACGCCCTCGACTCGCAGGCCGCGGCGATGCGGCTCCTCAACGCGGACGAGTCGCGGACGAAGGGCCCGGCCCTTCCTCCGGGCGAGTACACCCTGATCGGACCCTGCGACCCGGCCCGCGTGCCGCAGGGAGGCCCGGCGCCGGTTCCGTCGACGGGCGCCGGATGCTGGCCATCGGTGACGACGAACGACACCTATGGGATGCCGGCCGGCACGCCGGACTTCTCCGCCTCGGCGCCGGCCGACAAGGAGCTGACGCTCGCCCTCGAGGTGCAGAACTCGTTCAACTCGGGCGGCTCTTCGGTGGCCAGGCACCGGATCACCTGGAAAGTGCCGCGCCAGCTCCTGAAGAGCTCGTCGATCCTGTCGGGGGGAGCGCTCGAGGATGCTTCGGAGGGAAGCCCGGCAGCGACCGGCTTCCGCTGGTACGTCGCCCGCGTGCCGGTCGGCGAGACGGGTGCGGACGTCCTGACGCTCGAGCCGGCGTGCACGGGACCGGCCTGCGCGCCGGCGTTTACCCAGGCCGGGCAGGCGAGCCCGGGGCTCCAGAGGCCGGGGAGCTACCGGTTCTGGGCCTCGACGCCCTACCGCGGCGGCTTCCGCACGGCGGAGTGCCCGGACCTGCAGGGCGACCAGGTCACGTGCGCGGGCGACGCGGCCCGGACGGTGAACGTCTCGGAGGTCGTCCTCGCCCTGTCGGCACCGGCGTCGATCTCCGCCGCGACCCCGTCGGTCACGTTCTCGAGCAGCTCGAGGCGGGCCCGGGTCTACACGGAGTGCCCCTCGTCACCGGGCTTCTCCTTCGACACCTGCGAGGTCCTCGGCGGCAGCTGCGCGGAGGGCGACTACGTCGCCGCCGGCGTCACGGTCACGAATCCCTTCCCGGCGAGCGGTACGGGGACGATCTCGATCCCGACGCCGTCTCGCGGGGACTGGGGCGTCAGGATCCGCTACACCTACTCCACGGACGGGAGCTGCGACGCGCCACGAGTCGCGCAGTGGCCCGAAACCGGCTACTGGCCGCTCACGGTCGTCCCCGTTCCGCCGACGGTGCGCCTGAGGAACCTGGCGAACACGGCGGACGTCTCGTCGTTCAACGGCAAGTACGGTCTCACCACGTACGAGCAGGCCCGGGCCTACGCCTGGGTCAACGGCGAGGAGGACACGAGCCCGCCCGCGCTCAGCTGGTCCTACAGGCCCGTGAGCGGCGGGGCGGCGACGCAGCTGGGGACGTCGCAGGGCCAGACCTTCTCGATCCCGACGGCCGGCGACTACGAGATCACGCTCACGGGCTACGGGACCGACGCCACGGCGACGGTCCTGGTCGATCCCCCGGCGGGCGGCGGCGGGGGAGACGCCCCGGTGGTCACCGGCGTCGCTTTCTCGAAGACGGCACCCGCCATTTCCGAGGCCGTCACCGTCTCCTGCCAGGCGACGCCCGGAACCCACGCGATCGGGACCTACTCGTTCGCCTTCGGCGACGGCCAGGCGTACTCGGGTCCCTCCGCTTCAGCCGACCACGCCTGGGCGACGGAGGGGACGAAGGCGGTCTCCTGCATCGCGTACGACGTCAACGGCCTCCCGTCGGCTCCCCTCTCCGCCTACATCGACGTCGGTGGCCCCGCCACGGGCCCGACCGTCACGTCCATCGACGTGACGCCCCCGTACCTGCGTCCCGGGCTCCTTGCCACGCTGACCTGTTCGGCAACCGCGCCGGCCGGCCGGGTCGTCGCCGGGTACGAGTTCGACTTCGGCGATTCGACCTCCCCCGTGAGCGGCCCCTCGAACGTGGTCACGCACACCTTCGGGGCGCCGGGCACCTTCCAGGCGACGTGCCGCGCCTACGACTGGTCGGGCCGTTCCGGGTCCCTGCAGCGGGCCGTGACCATCCTCGAGGCTTCCTACGCGCTCACGATCTCGAAGGCCGGCTCCGGTAGCGGGCTCGTCTCCTCGACGCCGCCCGGCCTGAACTGCGGCCCGGTCTGTGACGCCACCTTCCAGAGCGGCTCGTCGGTCAGGCTCGAAGCCCTCCCCTCGGCCGGCTCCCGGTTCGCCGGGTGGAGCGAGCCGAGCTGCCCCGGAGTTGATCCCTGCACGGTCGTCCTGACGGCCTCGCTCGAGGTCGTCGCGACCTTCTCGCCGACGTCGGGCACCCGCTTCAACTCCGTGACACCCTGCCGGATCGCGGACACCCGTAACGGAAGCGGCGTTCCGCTGGCGGCCGGCGAGGTCCGGGAGTTCCCCGTGATCGGGGCCGGGTGCGACGTCCCGGCGGGGTCGGAGGCGGCCGCCCTGAACGTCTCCGTGACGGACGCGCTGGCCGTCGGTTCCGTCACGCTCTTCCCCGCCGGGATCCCGGCTCCCGGGACGGAGACCGTGTCCTTCTCGCCGAGGAAGATCCGGTCCTCGTCGGCGGTCATCAAGATCGGGATCGGGGGCGCGGTGAGCGCCTACAACGGGTCCGGCGGGCCCGTGCACGTGATCCTGGACGTGTCCGGCGCCTTCCAGTAGCCGCCGAGCACCTCCGCCGCTCCGCCCCGGTCCACGAGCCCGTGGCGCTCGCCGGGCGCTGAGAATTCCGCGCACAATGCGGGGGTGCGGGCGCACCGGGTCGTCTCTCCTTTCGCCGTCCTGGCCGCGGCCTTGCTCGCGGCGGCGGTCACGGCCGCCGGCGGGGATCCGCCCCGGATCCCCGAGGTGACGACGGCGTTCGCCGGCCGGGACGTGCGCGTCAGCGCCCGCCTTTCCCCCGGGCTCCCTCCCGACGGCCTGAAGAGGCTCGCCTCCGGCCTGCCGACGACCGTCGCGTGGGAGGTCCGCCTGTTCGTCTCGCGCGACAAGTGGTGGGACGGCCTGAAGGACGAGCGGCGGTACGAGGCCACCGCCACCTACCGCCCCGTGAGCGGCGACTGCGCCGTGGAGCGGCGGCTCGACGGCCGTCTCCTCGAGACGGTCGTCGTCCCGTCGCGCGAAGAGGCCGAGCGCGCGCTCGTGACGCTGCCCGGCCTTCCCTCGTTCACGATGGGCCGCCACCTCCTCGGCAAGCCGCTCGTCGTGCGGGTCCGCTGTCTCTACGGCAACGCCATGGCGCTCGGCGTCTTCCCGACGGAGACGAAGACCGACTGGCGGAGGTCGGCGGTCTTCTTCTGGACCGAGGGGGGCGAGGCGCCGTGAAGACTCCGTGGGCGCGGGACAACAGGGTCCTCCTCGGCGTCGGCCTGACGCTCGGCCTCGGCCTCGCGGGGATCTACGCCCTCGTCCTGCGGGCACGGGCCCTCGCGCCCCCGGCCGCGACGAACCGGGTTCTCCTCTTCGTCCTCTTCTACATCGTCGTCGTCCTCATCCTCGCGCTCCTCTTCGTCATCGGGCGGAGCGCCGTCCGGCTCCTCCTCGACTCCCGCCGGGGCGTCTTCGGGTCGCGCTTCCGCGTGCGCGTCGTCCTGACGAACGTCGGCCTCGCCCTCCTCCCGATCGCCCTCCTCATCCTCCCGACGACCGGCCTCCTCCAGAGGAGCGTCGAGATCTGGTTCCAGCCGCCCGTCACCGAGACCGTCGCCGCGGGACGCGAGGTCGTCGAGCTGGTCCGGCAGCGGGCGGCCGAGCGCGAGCGTCGCGTCGTCTCGCGGCTCGTCCCCTCCCTCGCCGAGGCGCGGAGCGACGCGGCCCGCCTCGCCCTCCTCTCGTCGGCCCGCGAGGAGTCGGGGCTCGACTACCTCGAGCTGCGTCCCGCGGGCGCCGCTCCGGGCTCCACGTCGCTCGCCGTGAGCTCCCCTCGCTGGCCCATCCGGGAGGTCCCGAACCCCTCGACGGAGTGGATCTCCTCGGCCCGCGCCCGGGGCTCGGTCCGGCGGATCGAGGCGCTCGAGGGAGGCGGACAGGTGGGGCGTACCATCGCCGCGCTCCCCGACACGATCCTCGTCCTCGGCACCTACGACCCTCCCGCCGAGGCCGGCCCGCTCCGGACGCTCTCCCGCGCGACCTCGGCGTTCGCCCAGCTGGAGGCCGAACGGACGTCGCTCCAGGCCGTGCAGGTCCTCCTCTTCCTCCTCCTCGCGCTCCTCGTCCTCCTCGCGTCGGTCTGGGTCGGCCTCGTCCTCGCCCGGCGCGTCACGGGCCCCATCGCGGCGCTCGCCGCGTCGGTCCGGCGGGTCGGGGCGGGAGACTTCGACACGCGCGTCGAAGTGGAGGGTGCCGACGAGATCGCCACGCTCGGCCGCGCCTTCAACGCGATGACCGACGAGCTGCGCGAGAGCCGCGGCCAGCTGGTCTCCGCGAACGCCGAGCTCCGGGCGGCCTACGCCACGCTCGAGGAGGACCGGCTCCGGATCCGGACGATCCTGGCGCACCTCGACGTCGGCGTCCTCGCCTTCGGCCCGATGCCCGGCGAGGAGCCGGGCGGAGCGAAGGTCCGCGGGATGAACGACGCGGCGCTCCGGATGCTCCGCAGGGCGGAGGCGCCGCCCGGGACGCCCCTGTCCACCCTCCTCTCCGAGGAGTGGACCGGGCCGCTCCGCGGCTTCCTCGACCGCGCCTTCCGCGGGACCGGCCCGCGCGAGGCGACCCTCTCTCTCTCCTCGCCCGGCGCGCGCGAGGCGCTCGTCCTCGAGGCCCACGTCACGAACGTCACGGGCGAGGCGGGCGAGAAGACCGCGTGGGTCGTGACCCTCGAGGACACGACGGCTCTCGTCCGCGCCGAGCGCGCCTCGGCGTGGGAGGAGGCCGCCCGCCGGATGGCGCACGAGATCAAGAACCCGCTCACCCCGGTCCGGCTCGCCGCGGAGCGGATCCGGCGCAAGGCGCGCGGCTCGACGCAGTGCGACCCGGAGCTGGCGAAGGTCGTCGAGGAGGGGGCCGACACGATCGTCCAGGAGGTGCGGACCCTCGCCGCGCTCGTCGATGCCTTCCACCGCTTCGCGCGGCTCCCCGAGACGCGCCTCGGCGACTGCGACCTCGCCTCGGTCGTCGGGCAGGTCGTGAAGCTCTACGACGGGACGAAAACGGGCGTGAGGATCTCCTCGGAGGTCGCGGCGGGGCTCGGGCCCGTCCGCGGCGACGGCGAGCAGATCAAGCGCGCCCTCGTGAACCTCGTCGACAACGCCGTCGCCGCGACGCCCCCCGGCGGGGTCGTGTCGGTCCGCGCGTCGGTCGAGGAGGGAACGGCGCGGGTCGTCGTGACGGACGACGGGCCGGGTATTCCCCCCGAGGAGAGGGCGCTCGTGTTCGAGCCGAACTTCTCGACGAAGGAGCACGGCTTCGGCCTCGGGCTCTCCATCACCTCCCGGATCGCCGCCGAGCACCGCGGGAGAGTCGTCCTGGAGGAGAATTCGCCGCGCGGATGCCGCTTCGTCCTCGAATGGCCGGCCACCTGACCCCCCGCCCGCGGAGGAGTCCGTGAGCGCCCCCGGATCGCGGGGCGCGACGGTCTTCGTCTGCGACGACGCGCCGGGGATCCGGCGGACCCTCGCGCAGATCCTCGGCGACGAGGGCTACCGGGTCGAGGAGTTCGCCGACGGAACGTCGGTCCTCGCCCGGCTCTCCGAGCCGGTTGGAGCCGCCTCGGCGCTCTTCCTCGACGTCTGGCTCCCCGACGTCGACGGGCTGACCGTCCTCGACCAGATCCGCGCCCGCGGGCTCGACCTCCCGGTCCTGATGATCTCGGGGCACGGAACGGTGGAGACGGCGGTCCAGGCCGTGAAGCGCGGCGCCGACGACTTCCTCGAGAAGCCTCTCGCCCTCGAGCGGGTCCTCCTGACGCTCGAGCGCGCCCTCGAGCGGAGCCGCCTTTCGCGAGAGCGCGACGTCCTCGCCCGAGAGGTCGCCCGGCAGCGGGAGCGGCTCGAGGAGGAGGAGACGCTCCTCGGCGAGGGACCGGCCATGTCGCGCCTGCGCGAGGAGATCCGGCGGGCCGGCGCCTCGGAGGCGCGGGTCCTCATCACGGGCGAGAGCGGCGTCGGAAAGGAGATCGTCGCGAGGACGCTCCACCGCTCGTCGCCGCGCGCCTCCCGCCCCTTCGTCGAGGTGAACGGCGCGGCGATCCCGGAGGACCTGATCGAGAGCGAGCTCTTCGGCCACGTGAAGGGCTCGTTCACCGGCGCGACCGAGGACCGGAAGGGGAAGTGGGAGCTCGCCGACGGCGGAACGCTCTTCCTCGACGAGATCGGCGACATGTCGCCGCGGACGCAGGCGAAGATCCTCCGCGCCATCCAGGACGGGAAGATCTCGCGCGTCGGAGGCACCCGGACGATCACGACCGACGTGAGGATCGTCGCCGCGACGAACCGCGACCTGCCGAAGATGATCGCGGCCGGGACCTTTCGCGAGGACCTCTACTTCCGCCTCGCCGTCGTCCCGATCCGCGTCCCGACGCTCGCCGAGCGGCCGGAGGACGTCCCCCTCCTGGCGGCGCACTTCGCCCGGAAGCTGGCGCGGCGGCGCGGCCGCCGCCCCGCCACGTTCACCCCGGAGGCGCTCGAGGAGCTGAAGCGGCGCCCCTGGCCCGGGAACGTCCGCGAGCTCCAGAACGTCGTCGAGCGGGCCCTCCTCCTCACTGACGAGGCCGTCATCGGTCCCGAGGACCTCCCCGGCGACGTCCTCCGCCTTCCCCGCCCGGGCGGGGAGGCCGTGCCCGACCTCCTCCCCGGTCAGTCCCTCGCCGACGCCCGCGACGCCTTCGAGCGCCGCGTCGTCGACCAGGTCCTCGCCGAGTGCCGGGGGAACGTCTCCCGCGCCGCCGAGCGGCTCGGTCTCGACAGGACGACCCTCCACCGCCGGCTGAAGGGGTGGGGAATGGGGGACGGCTAGCTACTTCGACCCGGGGTGCGCGACCCAGCGGTCGTAGGCGAGGAGGGCGAGGGTCGAGACGAAGCCGAGCGAGGAGAGGATCGTCCAGGCCTTCGCCGGCTGCATCGTCTCCCTCAGGTACTTCTGGAGGAGGAGTCCGCCCAGCGGGCCCGCGACCAGGCAGCCGATCGCGATCGGGAGGAAGGCGAAGCCCATGAACGTCCCGACCTGCTCCTTCGGGGCGAGGTCGGCCACGTACTCGTAGTAACGGGGCGCCTGGAGGACCTCGCCGAGCGCGAGGAGGAACATCGCGAGGGCCGCCGCCTGCCACGTCTGCGAGACGACGAGGAGGAGCCACGAGCAGCTCCCCACGCCGATCCCGAGCGTCATCTGCGGCACCGCCCGGACCTTCTTCATGAGCGCCGCGACGGGGACCGTCAGGAAGATGACCGAGAACGACTCGAGCGAGGCGATGAGCTCGTAACGCTCCACCTTCAGGACGTCGCGAATGTAGAACGGGAAGAGGTCGTAGACCTGCCAGAACATCACCCAGAAGCCGGAGAAGATCACGAGGAATCCCATGAAGCGCCCGTTTCCGAAGACGAGCGCCGCGTCGCGCAGCACCTTCCCGAGCGTCCGCCTCTCGGCCTCCGGCACCCCGTCGGGCTCGCGAAAGAAGAGAAGCGTGCCGAGGAAGAGGGCGAGGGAGGTGAGAGAGGCGCCGACGAGGACCTGCGCCGTGCCGAGGGAGACGCGGACCTGGCTCGCGAAGAGCGGCCCGAGCCACCCGCCGATGTTCACGAGCGTGTAGTAGATCGAGTAGCCGAGCGACTTCGTCTCGTGCGTCGTCGTCCGGGCGACGGTGCCGACGATGCACGGCTTGATGAGCGACCCGCCGACGGCGGTGATCAGGAGCGCGCCGACGACCCAGGCCTTCGCCCCGACCGCCGCGACGAGCGGCTGGCCCATCGGCAGGCCCGAGAGGCCGATGAGGAAGTACCCGAGCGAGAAGATCGCGAAGCAGGCCGCGAGGCTCTTCCTGAACCCGAATCGGTCGACGAACGGGCCGGCGAGGATCGGGAGGCAGAAGACCGCGAAACCGTAGAAGCCGACGAGGCTGACGCCGAAGGGGCCGAGCCCCACCGTCTCGGCGAGGAAGACCGCGAGGACGATCTTCGAGCCGTAGAACGAGAAGCGCTCGAAGAGCTCGAGGAGGTTGGCGACCCAGAACGTCCGGGCGAATCCGGACTTCAGCTCGGAGAGGCGTGCGGCGAGGTCCAAGGGCGCTCCTTCCCGGGGTCTCTTGACGCGAACGCGGCATCTTCCGGGGCGCACGGGACCGCGTCAACCGGTGGCCGCGTTTGCTAGCCTCCCGCCCACCGGAGGAAAGCGATGCCCGAGACGGAGCGGTACGACCTCGTCGTCCTGGGGGCCGGCCCGGCCGGCGAGAAGGGGGCCGCCCTCGGGGCCTACTTCGGGCGGCGCGTCGCCCTCGTGGAGCGGCGCGCGGCCCCCGGCGGCACGTCCGTCCACACCGGCACGCTCCCCTCGAAGACGCTCCGCGAGGCGGCGCTCTACCTCACCGGCTTCCGGCGCCGAGAGCTCTACGGGATGACGCTGCGGCTCGACCGCAAGCGCAGCCTCCGGCAGCTCCTCGGGCGCCTCGCCGACGTGACGGCCCGGCAGACCGACCAGATCGACCGGAACCTCGACCGGCACCGGATCGAGACCGTTCACGGGCGCGGGCGCTTCCTCGACGCCGGCACGCTCGCGGTCCTCGACGCGGAGGGGCGCGAGACGCGCCGCCTCGCCGCGCCGTCGTTCCTCGTCGCGACCGGCTCCTCGCCGCTCCCGCCGCGCGGCCTGACGTTCGACGACCCCGACGTCGAGGACTCGGACCGGATCCTCGACCTCGACCGGATCCCCCGGAGCCTCGCCGTCGTCGGCGGCGGCGTCATCGGCTGCGAGTACGCGTCGATCTTCGCCGCGCTCGGGACGCACGTGACGCTCGTCGAAGGGCGCGACCGGCTCCTCGGCTTCCTCGACGCCGAGCTCTCCGCCGCCCTGAAGGTCGCCCTCGAGAAGATGGGGGCCGACGTGATCCTCGGCGACGCCGTCGTGAGCCTCTCGCGCGTGCCGGGGCTGGCGGAGGACGCCCTGCGCCTCGAGCTGAAGTCGGGGCGCGAGCTCGCCGCCGGGAAGGTCCTCTTCTCGGCCGGGCGGAGGGGGAACACCGAGGGGCTCGGCCTCGAGGCGGCCGGCGTCACCTTCGACGAGAAGGGGCGGATCCCGGTCGACGCGACGTTCCGGACGAACGTCCCCGGCATCTACGCCGCCGGCGACATCATCGGCTTCCCCGCCCTCGCGGCGACCTCGATGGAGCAGGGACGGACGGCGGTGAAGCACGCCCTCGGCCTCGCGACGCCGGAAGACCGGAAGCTCCCGTTCCCGTACGGGGTCTACACCGTCCCCGAGATCTCGATGATCGGCGCGACGGAGGAGGAGCTGCGCGAGAAGGGGATCCCCTACGAAGCGGGTCGCGCCCGCTACGAGAACAACGCGCGGGGGCAGATCAGCGGCGACGTCGACGGTTTCGTGAAGCTCCTCTTCGACCCGGAGTCGAAGCGGCTCCTCGGCGCGCACCTCCTCGGGACGAACGCGACCGAGCTCGTCCACGTGCCGCAGATGGTGATGGCGCACGGCGGCGGCCTCGCCGACTTCCTCGACGCCGTCTTCAACGTCCCGACCCTCTCGGAGTGCTTCAAGTACGCGGCCTACGACGGCCTCCAGCGCCTCTCGCACCACGGGCGGGCCGTCCCTCTGGAGGTCGCCGCGCCGGTCGCCGACGGCGAGGTCCTCCCGCCCGAGGCGCGCGCCTGGTTCGTCGGCGTCGACCTGACCGACCTCTCCGCCGCCGTGCCGCGCCCCGTCGACGTCGCCCTGATGGACCGCTGGCGGCGCGTCCACTTCACCACCTGGAGCTTCGCGGCCGACGGCTCCGGGCTCCTCCCCGCCGAGGTCCGGCGCGACGGCGCCGTCGTCGCGATCGACGGCCCGCAGGGGCTCGCCGCGGCGGGACGGAAGGTGCGCGAGGGGGAGCGCGAGCTGCGCTGCGCCGGGAAGACGCCCGACACGCTCCCGACGCCGGGGTCGGCGCCGTACGCGGGTTTCATCCGCGGCAGCGTCCTCCTCTTCTCGGCGCTTCGGGCGCAGGGGCTCGGCGTCCTCGGGGAGGTCCCGCGCGATCGCGCCGTCCTCCTCGAGGTCTACCCGGCCGACCTCTGGAAGAAGTGGGCGGGTCACGCGCTCCCCAAGAAGCAGACCGCCGAGGGACGGCGGGCGCGCTGGGACCTCCTCCGCGGGCAGGGGCTCGAGCTGCCGCAAGGCGCGGGCGAGATCACCCACGACCAGCTCGACGCGGCCGCGGCCGCCCTCGCCGCCTACCTCTGGGCCACGGGACGGACCAACGCCTGGGGCGAACCCCCTCGCTGGGACGCCTCCGCGGGCGTCCTCAGGGAGGGGTTCCTGGTCAGCCTCTGAGAGGGCTCCGCGTCAGTCCTTGCGGTCCCGGGCGATGAGCCAGCCGATGAGGACGCCGACGGCGAGCGCGCCGGCGGCCATCACGAAGGCGTTGTCGCGGCCGACGCGGTCGACCTGCTTCCAGCGGCGCGCGAGCTCTTCCTTCACCTCGCGCCGGAGCTTCCGCCCCTCGGTCCCGGCCTTCTCGAGGGCGTCCTCGATCTTGTCGGCGACTTCGTCGACGGCGTCCTGGGTCTTCTCGCGAACGCCCGTGGCGCTCTCGCGGATGGAGCCGACGATCTTGTCCACGTCGACCTGGGCCATGGGTCACCTCCGTACGGCCCGGCAGGGCCGGGTCGATTCTCGCAGAGGCCGCCCCCCCTCCGCGTCCGATAGAATCCACGTTCCTTGGATCCGCGCACGTTTCTCAGGGCCCTGTACCGCGCCGCGGTCTCCGCCGTGGAACCGGGCCGCCTCGTGGCGGAGGCGCTCTCGCGACGGGGCAACGCCGTCGTCGTGAGGTCCGTCTCGGACCCGGGGCGGCGCGAATTCGTCTTCGTCCCGCGCCGCGTCGTCCTCCTCTCCGTCGGAAAGGCCGCCGTCGCGATGGCGGGCGCGGCCCACCGGGCGCTCGGGGCGCTCGTCGACGAGTCGGTCGTCATCGCCCCGGCCGGGGTCCCCGAGGAGGCCCTGCCCCACGGCTGCCGGTACCTGCCGGCGTCGCACCCGGTCCCCGACGAGACGAGCCTCGCCGCGGGGCGCGAGGCGCTCTCCCTCGCATCGGCCCTCCGGGCGGAGGACCTCCTCGTCGTCCTCCTTTCCGGAGGCGGCTCCAGCCTGATGGCGCTTCCCGCGGAGGAGATCCGTCTCGAGGAGAAGGCGCGGACGGTCTCGCTCCTGTCGGCCGCCGGCGCGCCGATCGGCGACATCAACCTCGTCCGGGGCGCCCTCTCCAGGATCAAGGGGGGACGGCTCGCGGCCGCGGCGCGACAGGCCGACGTCGTCACGCTCGTCCTCTCGGACGTCGGTGACGCGGGCTGGCACCTCGTCGCCTCGGGACCGACGCTCGGCGTCCCCCCGTCGCGGCGCGACGCCGTGTCGGTCCTCGAGACCTACCGGCTCCTCTCGCTCGTCCCCCCGTCCGTCCGCGCCTACCTCCTCTCCTCCCACCCCGAGAGCGGCCCGCGGAACGGGGGCCAGCGCTGGAGCGTCCTCCTCGGCGACATCCGGACCGCCCTGGAGGGAGTCCGGCACGAGGCGCTCCGGCTCGGCGCCGACGTCCGCGTCCTCCCCGACCTCCTCGCCGGCGAGGCCCGGTCGGCCGCGCGGCGGCTCGCCGTCGCCGGCGCCTGCGCCGGAAACCTCGTCCGAAGGTCGGGTGCCGCCCACCGGAGCCTCGTCACCGTCTTCGGCGGCGAGACGACCGTCACCGTGAAGGGGCACGGGCGCGGCGGGCGGAACCGCGAGCTGGCCCTCGCCGCCGCGTTCCACGTCGACGGGGTCGCCGGGGCGAACCTGCTCGTCGCGGGAACCGACGGCGTCGACAACTCCCCCGACGCCGCCGGCGCATTCGTCGACGACACGACCCTCTCCCGCGCCGCCGAGCTCGGCCTCGACCCCTCGACGGCGCTGGCCGACAACGACTCCGGGCCCTTCTTCGCCGCCCTCGGCGACGCCTTCTCGCCCGGCCCGACCGGCACGAACGTCGGAGACGTCGCCTTCGTCCTCGCGCCGGGCGGAATCCTCGCGCCGGGCGGAGCCCTCGCGCCGGCAGCCGACGACTCCGCGGAAGACGAGGGGATTCCCCTCCCCGACAGGATCTGACCCGTGGCGCGCTCCCTCCCGTCTCCCGGACTCTCCGCCGCGCCGAGGGCGATCCTGACGGTCGAGGAGGGAGGCTCCCACCACACGTTCCACCTCGACGGGGCCGCCACCGTCGGGCGCGAGCCGGGCTGCGACGTCCTCCTCGGCTCCCCGACCGTCTCCCGGCGGCACGCCCTCGTCGCCCCGACCGGGGAGGGCTGGATCGTTCGGGACCTCGGGAGCGGCAACGGGACCTTCGTCGACACCCGCCGCGTCGACGAGGCCCGTCTCCCGAACGGCATCGCGATCCGCTTCGGGAGCGTGCCGGCCTGGTTCGAGGAGGAGCCCGAGACCCCTCTCACCGCGAGCCAGAAGATCCAGCGGACGCTCACCCAGACGCTCTCGATCCAGCCCGCGAAGCGGACCCGCAAGAAGGCCGCCGTCGCCGCCCTCGCGGGGGGCATCGCCCTCCTCCTCGGGGCGACGGTCTACCGGGGGTGCACGTCGCGCGCGGAGACTCCGGGGCACCCCGCGGCGTCGGCGCCGCCCGTCCCCGTCGCTCCTCCGGCCGGCTGAACCTACGGCCGCCGGCCGGTCCGCCCCGTCGTATAACTGTCCATCACCCGCGGGGAGATCCCCCGGAAGGAGACGCCCAAGATGGCCACGAAAGTCGGAATCAACGGGTTCGGCCGCATCGGCCGCCAGGTCCTCAAGGCGATCCGCGACAAGTACCCCACCGAGCTCGAGGTCGTCGCCGTGAACGACATCGGCGACCTGAAGACGATGGCTCACCTCCTGAAGTACGACTCGACCTACGGGCGCTTCGACGGAACGGTCGAGGTCTCGGGCGAGGACCTCCTCGTCGACGGCAAGCACCTGAAGATGCTGAAGGAGACCGACCCGGCGAGCCTCCCCTGGAAGGACCTCGGCGTCGACATCGTCATCGAGTCGACCGGCCTCTTCACGATCAAGTCCGACGGCGTGAACAAGAAGGGGAAGACGGTCCGCGGGGCGGAGAACCACATCACCAAGGGGGGCGCGAAGAAGGTCATCATCTCCGCGCCGGCCGAGGGCGAGGACCTGACGATCGTCCTCGGCGTCAACGAAGGGGTCTACGACCCCGCGAAGCACCACGTCGTCTCGAACGCCTCGTGCACGACGAACTGCCTCGCCCCCGCCGCCAAGGTCGTCCACGACAACTGGACGATCCAGCGCGGCTTCATGACGACGATCCACGCCTATACGAACGACCAGAAGATCCTCGACCTGCCGCACAGCGACCTGCGCCGCGCGCGCGCCGCGGGGCTGTCGATCATCCCGACGACGACGGGGGCCGCGAAGGCCATCTCCCTGGTGATCCCCGACCTGAAGGGGAAGTTCGACGGCTACGCGCTCCGCGTCCCGACGCCGACGGTCTCCATCGTCGACTTCACCGCGCAGCTCGCCAGGCCGACGACGACCGAGGAGCTCCGCCAGGCCTTCCGCGCGGCCGCCGCCGGCCCGATGAAGGGGATCCTCGCCGCCATCGACGAGCCGCTCGTCTCGGTCGACTTCAAGGGCGACCCGCACTCCTCCTCCGTCGACCTGCCGTTCACGATGGTCCTCGGCAAGGAGAAGAGCGACTTCGTGAAGGTCGTCACCTGGTACGACAACGAGTGGGGCTACAGCATGCGGACGGCCGACCTGGCCGCCCTCATGGCGAAGAGCCTGTAGGCCGACGGGACCCGCGCCGCGGAACGAAGTTCGACACGAAGGGGAGGCCGCGAGGCCTCCCCTTCCGTCTTCTCCGGGCATTCGTGCGAGCGGCGGCCTACGCCCCCATCCGGATCAGCTCCTCGTACGCGGAGAGCGTCAGGAACTCCGGCAGCTCCTCGCTCCGGATCATCCGGTCGAAGAGCTGCGCGGCGAGCTCGTAGCGCCCCGCGCCGACCCCTTCCTCCGCGAGGCGCGCGCGGACGGCGCCGACCTCCTCGTCGAAGACCTTCTGGTAGAGCTCGGGGGTGAGCGTCCGGCCGTCGGCGAGCGTCACGCGGTTCTTCAGCCACTGCCAGACCTGCGTCCGCGAGATCTCCGAGGTCGCCGCGTCCTCCATCAGGTTGTAGAGCGGGACGCAGCCGTTGCCGCGGAGCCACGCCTCGAGGTAGAGGATCCCGACGTTCAGGTTCTGGCGGAGCCCCTTCTCCGTGACGGGCCCCTCGGGGACGGTCAGGAGATCCTTCGCGGTGATGTTCGCCTCGGGCATCGCCGTCGCGATCTGGTTCGGCTGCGGCATTCCCGCGTCGAAGATCTCGAGGGCGATCGGGACGAGGCCCGGGTGGGCCACCCAGGTCCCGTCGTGCCCCGCCCTCACCTCGCGCAGCTTGTCTGCCCGCACCTTCGCGAGGGCCGCCTCGTTCGCCGCGGGGTCGTTCTTGATCGGGATCTGCGCCGCCATGCCACCCATCGCGTGGATGCCCCGGCGGTGGCAGGTTCGGATGAGCAGCGTGACGTAGGAGGCGAGGAAGTGCTTCTCCATCGTCACGAGGCCGCGGTCGG
>CAZNSS010000007.1:0-22824 GCA_964575465.1 uncultured Holophagales bacterium
TCAACAAGACGGGCGCCATCATGGGCTCGGGCGGGCTGGTGGTCCTCGACGAGACGACCTGCATGGTGGACGTGGCCCGCTTCTTCCTCGACTTCACCCAGCGCGAGTCCTGCGGGAAGTGCACGTTCTGCCGGGTGGGCACGAAGCGGATGCTGGAGGTCCTCACCCGCATCACCGAGGGGAACGGCAAGGACGGGGACATCGAGAAGCTCGAGACGCTCGCGGGCCTGGTGAAGAGCAACTCGCTGTGCGGCCTCGGCCAGACGGCTCCCAACCCGGTGCTCACCACCCTCAAGTACTTCCGCGCCGAGTACGAGGCGCACATCTCGAACCGCAGGTGCCCCGCCCACCAATGCCAGGCCCTGCTCACCTACACGATCAACGAGAAGTGCAACGGGTGCACGGCGTGCGGACGAGCCTGCCCGGCCAAGGCGATCTCGGGCGAGAAGCGGCAGGCCCACTCGATCGACCACAGCAAGTGCATCCGGTGCGACGAGTGCTACCGGACCTGCCGCTTCGACGCCATAACGAGGATGTAGGGCCTTGGAACTCGTCAAGCTTCACATCGACGGAAAGCGGGTCATCGCCGACAACCGGATGACCATCCTGGAGGTGGCCCGCGAGACCGGGATCGCCTCCATCCCCACGCTCTGCCACGACGGGCGCCTGGAGCCTTTCGCCGCCTGCTTCCTGTGTGTCGTGAAGGTGCAGGGGGCGCGCACCCTTGTGCCGGCCTGCTCGACCCGGGTGGCGGCGGGGATGGTCGTGGAGACCGAGAACCCGGAGATCCGGCGGTCGCGCAAGGCGGCCCTGGAGCTGATGCTTTCCAACCACTACGCGGACTGCATCGGTCCCTGCCAGCTGGCCTGCCCGGCGGGGGTGGACATCCAGGGCTACATCGCCCTGGCCGCCCTCGACAAGCACCGCGACGCCATCGCCCTCATCAAGGAGCGCAACCCGCTGCCCGCGGTCTGCGGCCGCGTCTGCACCCGCCCCTGCGAGGTCCATGGCTGCCGGCGCACGCTGCTCGACGAGGCCGTGGGCGTCGACTACATCAAGCGCTACCTCTCCGACCTCGACCTGGGCGACAAGGACCCCTGGCGCCCGGCCCTGGCCCCTCCCAACGGCAAGAAGGTGGCGGTGGTGGGGGCGGGCCCGGCGGGGCTCTCCTGCGCCTACTACCTCGCCCTGCGCGGCTACAAGGTCTCGATGTTCGAGGCCCAGCCCGAGGCGGGCGGAATGCTGCGCTACGGAATTCCCGAGTACCGCCTGCCGAAGGACGTGCTCGACCTCGAGATCAACCAGATCCTGGACCTGGGAGTCCAGATCTCCACGAACGTCCAGCTCGGGCGCGACTTCACGGTGACCAGCCTGAAGCAGGGCGGCTACGACGCCATCTTCCTCGGGCTGGGGGCCTGGGACAGCTCGAAGATGCGCGTGCAGGACGAGGATTCCCCGGGAGTGCTCGCCGGCATCGAGTTCCTCAAGCAGTTCGGCCTCCGGCGGAAGATCGACATCCACGGCCGGGTGCTGGTGGTCGGAGGCGGCAACACCGCCATCGACTGCGCACGCACCGCCCTGCGCCTGGGCGTTTCCGACGTGCGCATCCTCTACCGGCGCACGCGGAAGGAGATGCCCGCCAACGAGATGGAGATCGTGGAGGCGGAGCACGAGGGCGTGAAGATGGACTTCCTGGTCGCCCCCGTGCGGGTGCTCCGCGGGGAGAACGGCCGGGTGGCGGGGGTGGAGTGCATCCGCATGGAGCTGGGCGAGCCCGACCAGAGCGGCCGGCGCAGCCCCAAACCGATTCGCGGCTCCGAGTTCCGCACCGAATGCGACTTCGTGCTCGCCGCCATCGGCCAGGGGACGCGCGTGCAGGAGCTCCTGGACGGGCGGGTGCCCAACTTCCTCCCCCTGGGCGAGTCGCTGGGCCTCACCCGCTGGCAGACGGTGAAGGTGAACGAGCGCACTTTCGAGACCACGGTGGACGGAGTGTTCTCGGGGGGCGACGTGGTCACGGGAGCGGCCACCGCGATCGAGGCCATCGCCGCCGGGCGCAAGGCCGCCTACGCCATCGACCGCTACGTCGCCACCGGCCGGGCCGAGCCCGAGCCGGTGGAGGTCTACAGCCGCAAGGACGCCTACCACGAGGTGCAGGCCTCGGACCTGCCTCCCGGCTCGGGCGGCGGGCGGCGGAGCATGCCGGCGCTCCTGCCCGCGGAGCGAACTCACAGCTTCGCCGAGGTTGAAACCGGCTACAGCCGCGAAGACCTTCGCCGCGAGACGGCGCGCTGCCTGGAGTGCGGCTGCACCGCGCTCTTCACGTGCGACCTGCGGCGTTACGCCACCGAGTACGGGGCCGACATCAAGACGTTCATGGGCAAGGCCGGGGAGCACACCGTCGACCGGCGCCACCCGCTGATCGTGCTCGACTCCAACAAGTGCATCCTCTGCGGCCGCTGCGTGCGCATCTGCAGCGAGCTGGTGGGGGTCGCTGCCTACGGCTTCGTCAACCGCGGCTTCGACACGGTGGTCAGGCCAGCCCTGGGCGACTCCCTCCTCGACACGGAGTGCGTGAGCTGCGGGCTGTGCATCGGCACCTGTCCCACGGGGGCCATCGCCGAGAAGCTTCCCCTGGCCAAGCCCGGTCCCTGGAAGACCACCCGCGTCGAGTCGGTGTGCCACTACTGCAGCGCGGGCTGCCGCCTGGGCTACGAGGTCTCCGGTGCCACGCTGGTGCAGGTCTCGCGCGCGGAGGACGTGGTCGGGGGCTCCGCGGACGCCGGCGGCAACCACTGCCGGAAGGGGCGCTTCGGCTACGGCCACGTGCAGTCGGCCGAGCGCCTGCGCGCGCCCCTGCTGCGCGTCGGGCGCGAGCTGCAGGAGACGACCCTCGACGAGGCCCTGCGCTACTCCGGCATGCGCCTCCGGGAGCTGACCCGCCGGTACAGCGGTGACCAGATCGCGGTGTTCGTCTCCCCCCGCCTGACGAACGAGGAGATCTACCTCGCCCAGAAGCTGGCCCGGCTGGCCCTGCGCACGCACAACGTGACCTCGCTGGGCCGCCTCGTCAACCCCGGGCTGCAGGCCCCGGACGTGGTCTCCACGGCCTCCTGCTCGGACATCGGCGACGCCCAGGCCCTGCTGGTGGTCAACACGGCCCTCGACGAGGAGAGCTTCGCGGTGGACATCGCCTGCAAGCAGGCCATCCGCAAGGGCGCCCGCCTCGTCTACGTCGGCCCCGAGGAGAACCGCACCTCCCGCTTCGCCGAGCTGCACCTGCGATGCCGGCCCGGCGGGCAGGCCTTTGCCGTCCTCGGCCTCCTGAAGGACTACGCGGACCTCAGGCCGGGAGCCCTCGACGACCAGCCGGAGCTGGCTCGGGCGGTGGCCGACCTCGAAGGCGAACGCCTGGAGGAGCTCTCCGGGGTGGCGCGCGCCGCCTCGCGCGAGGCGGCCGCCCTCCTGGCCGGGACCATCCTCAAGGTGATGCTCTTCAGCAAGGACTACCGAGGCCCGCGGGTCGCCCACGACGAGCGGCTTTTCGCCGGAGCGGCGGCGGCAATGGGCTGCTCGCTGCTCGCCCTGAGCGAGAAGGCGAACAGTCAGGGGCTGCTCGACATGGGGGCCGACCCTCGCTGGCTGCCCGGCTACGTCGATCCCAGGGGCGGCGAGGCACTGGAACAGATGGAGAAGCAGCTGGGGGTCGTCCTGTGCGACCTCCCCCCGGCCAGCCCGGACGTGGCCCAGCTCCTGCGCGACAAGAGGATCAGGGTCGCCATCGTGCTCGGCGAGGACCCGGTGGGTGCCCCCGGGTTCCCGCAGGACCTGTCGGACGGCCTGCTGGCCGCCGACTTCCTCCTCGTGGGAGACCTGTTCCTCACCGCCACCGCCGCCTCCGCCACCGTGGCCCTGCCGCTGTCGAGCACGGCGGAGACGAGCGGCACCATGACGAACGCCGAGCGCCGCGTGCAGCGGCTGCAGCGCGCGGTGCCACCCGCGGGCGGAATGGAAACCTGGGAGATCCTCGGCCGGCTCGCCAGCCTGCTCGGCTATCGGTTCAAGATGAAGTACGAGTCCGCCCAGGACGTGACCGCGGAGATCCGGCGCGTGGTGCCGATCTGGGCGGGGCTCGACCTCGGCCCAGCGGGTGCGATCTGGGATGCGAACGGCGTGAGGCTGCCCGCCGTTGGGTTCACCGGGCTGGGCGGGCCGATCGCCCCCGTTCCGACGCTCGGGCTCGACACCCTGGAGGTCCGCTTCGAGGCCTGGTTCGAAGAGATCTTCGAGAAGGCCCGCCTGGAGCTACCCGCCGTCCGGTGAGGCGACGTGGCGGCCGAGGACCGCGCCCGGGAGCGTCAGGCCGCGCTCCCGGGTCCCTCGCGGATCAGAGGAGCTCCCGCGTCGCGGTCGCGGGATCGTCCGGGTCGAAGGACACGAGCGCCAGCTCCGGGCCGTCGTGCGCGGCCGAGAGGCACCACGTCCGCCCGATCCGCTCGCGGAAATCCCCGGTGAGGCGCGTCGACTCGTGGACGTGCCCGTGCAGCGAGACCGCGGGCTGGCGGGTTTCGAGAAACCGACGGATCGCGATGCTCCCGACGTGGACGTCGAGGGGCGCGTGGTCGACGCTCCTGCCGTCGAGGTCCGCACGGTCGAGGTGCGAGCCGTACGGCGGCGAGTGGAAGAGGCAGACGGCCCGTGCGAGGTCGGCGTCGCCGGCCAGGAGCCCCAGGTCCGCGGCAATCGTCGAGAGGCGCGCCTCGCGCGCGTCGAACGGGACGCTGTGCCGCCCCTCCTCCGGCGGTACGGAGCCCGGGTCGACGAACCGCGACACGTCGTAGCGCTCGCGGTCCTTCAGGAGGAAGGGCGTGGGCGGGACGAAGGCGTAGCCGAGGACGGGGCGACCCTCCCAGTCGTCCGTGCGGGCGTGGAGCCAGGTCAGGAGTCCCGAGCGATCGGCCTCCACGAACGGTCCGTCTCCCGAGGCCGGGTCGTCGTTGCCCGGGATGACGAAGAGGCGCGGGGCCGTCTCGCCGAGGCGCTCGCGCAGCTCGCGAAGGCGCGGCAGGAGCCAGCCTTCGGCAAAACCGCCCGCTGCGCTGTCGGCGAAGGCGCCGGGGAGGAGGTCGCCCCCGAGGAAGAGGGCCGAGGGGCGCCGACCGGCGACCGCCCCGAAGAGGGCGTCGTAGCACCGGGTCCGGCCGTGAAGGTCGCTGGCGAAGAGAGCGAAGCTCACGGGCTTGGGGGCTTGAGGACGACCCCTTCGTTCCGGCGGCCGTTCATCGTGATCCGGAGCGGTGCGCCGACCCGGATGTGCCGCGCGTATTCCAGCTCCTCCCGGGCCGGCTGCGCGGCGAGCCACGCCCAGTCCAGGTCTCCGTCCCCCGCCTCGGGGTTCACGGTGAAATAGCCGGTGCTCGAGGCCGTGAGGTTCTGGAAGAAATGGCTCCCCTGGGACGGCGTCACCTTGAAGTCCCGGAACCCGGCCTCGACGATCACGCGCGCCCCGGAGATCTGCTCCCACGTGACGGGGATGCCGAGGAACGGGTCGGCGGATCCCCAGCGGCCGACGCCGACGAGGAGGTACGGGACGCCGGCGGCCACGAGGCGCGCGTTCAGGCGGGCGACCTCCGCCGCTGCGGCGCGGCTCCGGCTCCGGTCGAACCGGTGCACGTCCACGACGACGATGTCCTTCAGGCCCTCGATCCGCCCGTTGCCGAGGACCGTCCGGCTCCGGCAGAGGACCTCCGCGGGGTCCGGGTCGCCGATCGCGAGGACCTCCTCCTCGCGCGCGAGGGCGAGGGGGCGGAGCTGGAGGAAGCCGAGCTCCTTCGGCTGCCCGGGCGGAACCGAGAGGTTCGCGGCGAACTCGATCTCGACCGGCGCGGCAGTCCCTTTCGTCGAGAGGTCGAGGAGCGTGGCGAGCAGCTCCGGCAGGGGAAAGACGCCGTGCTTGAGAATCGGCGCGAAGCTGACGAGGCGGACCCCGTCGCGCGTGATCCCGTCGTAGACGGCGTCGTTCTGGGGCGACCACGTCGACCCGACGGCGGCGAGCGTCCCGTCCTCCTCGGCCACCTCCAGGCCGTAGCGGCGCAGCTCGAAGTCGCCCGTGGCGGGCCGGAGCGCCCCGTCCTCGCCCTCCGGCTCTGCGACGCGAAGGGCGAAGAAGTGGCGCTGCGAGTTCCTCTGGATGTCCTTGACCGAGGAGAACTGGACCATGTGCCGGGGCCAGCGAGGGCAGAAGCGGACGCAGGCGTCGCCGTCGACGACGCTCTCGCCGAACCCGAGGGCGACCGCGGCGATGCCGTCGTCGGTCGTCATGGGCGCCGACGGGTAGAAGTTGTGGGACCGGGCCACTCCCGCGAAGCTCGGGTAGAAACGCCCCCCGTGGGCCGACCCGACGACCCGCTGGAGGACGACGGCCATCTTCTCCTCCTCGAGCCGGTACGGCGTGGCGGCCAGGTAGGCCTTCGCGTGACGCGTGAACATGGAGGCCCAGACCTTCTTCACGGCGGTCTCGAGCTGGGCGAGCCGGGCCGACGGGCTCGGGCTGTTGTTCGGGATCATGTACGTGGCGTAGACGCCGGCGAAGGGCTGGTACTGCGAGTCCTCGAGGAGGCTCGAGGAGCGGACGGCGAGCGGGTACCGCGCGACGTGGAGGAAGGCCGCGAGGTCCCGCCCGGTCTCTTCCGGCAGGTCCGCAGCGAGGAAGCGCTGCTCGAGCTCCTCGTCGTCCGCGCACTCGATGGCGAACTCGCGCAGGCCGTTCTCGTCGAGGAACCGGTCGAAGACGTTCGTCCCGATGACGACGCAGGAAGGGACGGAGACGCGGACGAGAGGGAACCGCTCGGCGAGACCCGCGTCGTCGAGGAGGAGGTTCACGAAGGCGAGGCCGCGCGCCTTGCCCCCGAGCGAGCCCCCTCCGAGGCGGCAGAAGCGAGCGCTGCCGTCGTAGGTGGCGCGGTCGAAGTCGGCGACGAGCCGCTGCCCGCGACGGAGCCGGTACTCCTGGATCGATCGGATCAGGTCCCGGCGCAGGTCGTCGAGCGTGGGAAAGTCCTGGACCTTCCGGGGTCTCAGGCTGTGGGCCAGGTCGAACTCCGTCCGCGCCTTGAGCCAGCTCGAGAAGTGGTTCCGCTCCCCGTGGTACCCGACACTCTCGGCCGGGACGGTCCAGAGCATCTCCTCGAGGCTCTTCAGGTCGGAGGCGCGCCCGACCTCCGTCCCGTCGGGGAGGCGGAAGACGAAGTCGCCGAACCCGAAGTTGCCCGCCATGAACTCGCGGAGCTCCTGCAGGAGGAACGGCGACCCCTTCAGGGCGAACGAGGCCCCGGCCTCCCTCGCGAGGGCTTCGTTCTCGGGCCGGGACGACTGGAGCATGACCGGCACGTCGGGCGCGTCGGCCTTGATGCGGCGCGCCAGCTCCACTCCCGCGAGCGGCTCGAGCGCGCCCTCGCGCGGGAACTCGACGTCGGAGATCACGCCGAGGACGTGCTCGTGGTAACGGGAGAAGGCGTCCCAGGCCTCCTCCCACGTCCGGCAGAGGAGCACCTTCGGCCGGGCCCGGAGGCGCAGGAGCTTCTGCGAGAGGTTGATTCCGTCCGGGATGAGCCCGTGCGAGTGGCGCCAGATCTCCGAGTAGATGACCGGAAGGAACGAGGAGTAGTAGCGGACGCTGTCCTCGACGAGGAGGATGGCCTGCACGCCCGCCTCCTCGATGTCGTACGCCACGTTCCAGCGGTCCTCGACGAACTTGACGATGGCGAGGAGGATCCTCACGTCGCCCTGCCAGAGGAAGACCCCGTCCAGCTCGCGGGCGTCGTGGCGGGCGACGAAGTCGGCCAGCTCGCGCGCGTCGTAGGCGAGGAGCGTCACCGCGGTCCCCTTCCCGCAGACCTTCCGGACCCCGCGGGCGAGCGCGAGGGCGCCCATGTCGCCGACGTGCAGGGAGGTGACGACGAGGTTGAAGCGCGGCTGGGCCTCGAGGATCGCGAGGGCTTCCGCGCCGCTCGAGACGCGCGTGATGCCCGGGACGTTCCTCAGGTTCAGCTCTTCGGACTCGGCCAGGATCCGCTCGTAGAGCTGGCCGTCCTCGGCGAGGATGAAGGAGTCGTACAGGCTGGAGACGACGAGGATGTCGTGGATCCGGTGGGGCATGAGCCCCTGGAAGCCGCGCCACTCGGCGGGGCGCGGGGAGGGCGGGGTGCCGGAATCTGTCGCGGCCATGGGTCGCCTCCCGCGGGAAGGCGCGCGGATGCGCACCTTCCCGCGGGGACGAGACTAGCTCGGGATCAGACGACGCCCTGGTCCATCATCGCGTCGGCCACCTTCAGGAAGCCGGCGATGTTGGCGCCGTTCACGTAGTTGCCCGGAGTGCCGAACCGCTCGGCGGTCTCCTTGCAGTTGCGGTGGATGCTCTTCATGATGCCGTGGAGCTTCGCGTCGACCTCTTCGCGGCTCCAGGAGAGCCGCATGGAGTTCTGGGACATCTCGAGGCCCGAGGTGGCGACGCCGCCCGCGTTCGCGGCCTTGCCCGGACCGTAGAGGATCTTCGCGTCGAGGAACTGGTTCACGCCCTCGATCGTCGTGGGCATGTTCGCGCCCTCGGAGACGACGTAGACGCCGCCCTTCAGGAGGTTCGCCGCGTCCTTCCCGTTGATCTCGTTCTGCGTGGCGCTCGGGAACGCGCAGTCGGCCTTGTGGGCCCAGAGCGGGTTGTGGTCGAGCGAGCCGTCGAGAGGCGTGTAGACGGCGCTCTTGAACTTGCCCGCGTACTCCTGGATTCGCCCGCGCCGGACGTTCTTCAGGTCCATCACGAAGGCGAGCTTCTCGCGCGTGATCCCCTCGGGGTCGTAGATGTAGCCGTTCGAGTCGGAGCACGTGACGGGCTTGCCGCCGAGCTGGAGGATCTTCTCGATGGTGTACTGGGAGACGTTGCCGGTCCCGGAGACGAGGCAGGTCTTCCCCTCGAGAGTCTGGTTCCGCGTGCCGAGCATCTCGGCGGCGAAGTAGACCGAGCCGTAGCCCGTCGCCTCCGGACGGATCAGCGAGCCGCCCCAGTTGAGGCCCTTGCCCGTCAGGACGCCCACGAACTCGTTGCGGAGCTTCTTGTACATCCCGAAGAGGAAGCCGATCTCGCGGCCGCCGACGCCGATGTCACCGGCGGGGACGTCGGTGTCGGCGCCGATGTGGCGGAAGAGCTCGCTCATGAAGGCCTGGCAGAAGCGCATGACCTCGACGTCGCTCTTGCCCTTCGGGTCGAAGTCGGAGCCGCCCTTGCCGCCGCCCATCGGGAGCGTGGTGAGGGAGTTCTTGAAGACCTGCTCGAAGGCCAGGAACTTGAGGATGCCGAGGTTGACCGACGGGTGGAAGCGCAGGCCGCCCTTGTAGGGGCCGATCGCGCTGTTCATCTCGATCCGGAAGCCGCGGTTGATCCGCACGTTCCCCTGGTCGTCTACCCAGGGAACGCGGAACATGAGCAGCCGCTCGGGCTCGATGATCCGCTCGAGCACCTTGGCGGTTCGGTACTCGGGCCGCTGCTCGAGGCAGACCGCGAGCGACTCGGCCACTTCCTGAACGGCCTGGTGGAACTCGGGCTCCGCCGGGTTCTTCGCCTTCACCTCGGCCATCAGGTCTTTGACGAACGTCGACATCAGGCATCCTCCTTGCGGTGTGCGAACTCTGGGATTGTGGAGAACTCCACGAGAATCACGATACGCCCCGCGCGCCCGGAGCGCACTCCAATGAGACAACCGATCGGGTTTGAGCCGTGCCCTCTCGAGGAGTAGACTCGTGAGATGCGCTCGCCCACCTGGCTCCGGGGTCCCGATCTTGACCAATTGGTCGCGGCGGCGCGCCGTGCGCCGAGGCTCCGGGCGAACCTGAACCTCCACGCGATGGACGACCGCGTCCACCGGCTCCTGAACGCGATCGAGCCGGGCTCCTACGTTCGCCCGCACCGGCACCTCGCTCCGCCGAAGGCCGAGACGGTCGTCGTCGTTCGGGGCTCGCTCGGCCTCGTCCTCTTCGACGAGTCGGGAGCCGTCGTCGAGACGGGCCGCCTGAGCGCGGGGCCCGCGGGGACTTTCGGAGCGGACGTCCCCGCCGGCACGATCCACTCCTTCGTCGCGCTCGAGAGTGGAACGGTCTTCCTCGAGGTGAAGGAGGGGCCGTACGTGGCGCCCGCGGGCGAGGACCTTCCCGCCTGGGCCCCGGCCGAGGGGGACGCCGCGGCGGCCGCGTACGGGGCGTCGCTCCGGAGCCTTTTCGGGCCTGCCAGGCACTAGCCCTTCTCGCGATGGACCGGGCCGCCCGCGCGGCTGGCCGCCGAAGAAGAGGGAGCCGACGCGACGGCCCGAAAAGGAACGGGGGGCCTTTCGGCCCCCCGCTCACCCGAGAAACGTGAGAAGGATCAGTAGGTCAGGCGCGCGCCGAGCTTGATCTGCCAGCGCGAGCGGAGGTCGTTCTTGCTGTACTGCCGGCCCTCGTCGAAGGCGCCGGCGCCGACGGTGTAGATCGGCTTGCCCGTGGCGGTGTCCATTCCCGAGTAGGTGAGGGCGTTGTAGGTCTGGTTGGAGACGTACCGGATGAGACCGGAGTCGCTGTCGATCAGGTTGATCAGGTTCAGGACGTCGAACGTGATCTGCGCCCGGACCGCCGTGATGGGGAGCTCCACGTCGTAGTGGAAGTCGAGGCTGTGGATCCAGGGGGCGTCGAGGGAGTTGCGCTCGGCGACGCGGCCGCGGTACTTGTCGAGGCCCGTCATCGCGAGGAAGTCGTTCCACTGCTGCTCGGTCGGAGCCGCCGCGCCGGAGGCGCCCTTCCAGACGACGTCGCTGTAGTTGTTGGGCACGTAGAGGAGGTCGTTGCCGGAAGCGCCGTCCTTGTTCGCGTCGCCGCCCATGAGGACCGAGTAGGGCTGCCCCGACTGGGCCGTGAAGACGAGGCCGAACGTGTGCCCGATCGAGCCCGTGCGGAAGTTCTGCGACGCTACGGCCTGGAAGCGGTGCGGCACCTCGAAGAAGGAGCGGGTGAGCTGCTCGCTGTAGATGTCGCCGTTCTGGGTCTGGAACTGCCAGTTCGAGTACGCGACGCTCGAGGTCGCCTCGAACGCGGCCTTGGCCTTCATGTAGGCGTAGGAGCCGTTGAGGTAGAGGCCGAAGGGGAAGCGCTTGTCGAGCTGGACGGTGATGTTCTGCTGCTCGCCCTTGGACGTGTTGGAGAGGTAGGTGACGTTGGAGAACCCGGTGCTCTTGTTCGTGTAGACGGGGGCCCCGAAGAAGGTCTTCGCGCCGGAGTCGACCTTGTTCACGTTCGTGTAGAAGACGTCCTGCATCGTCTTCGTGAACATTCCCTCGACGCTCGCGCGGATGCCGCCGGGGAGCTCGCGGTCATAGGCGAGCGTGGCGCGGAAGATCTGCGGGAACTTGAAGTCGGGGTCGATGGTGTCGGCCGAGATGGCGGCCGTTCCCGGGGGGAAGTTGACCGGCGGGTTGTACGGGTCGGCGCTGAACGGGACGTTGCTGGCGGAGAGGCCCGTGATCTCGATGCCGGTGCCTCCGAAGGCGTTCGAGATCCACACGAACGGCGTGCGGCCCGCGAAGACGCCGGCGCCGCCGCGGATCTGGTCCTTGCCCGAGCCGCCCGGGATCCAGTTGAACCCGACGCGGGGCGAAACCATGATCTGGCCGCTGGGAACGTCGGTCGTGTCGATCCCGTAGGTCGTGTCGACGAGCGGGTTGTAGGTGGGCTTGTCGGTGAGCCGCGGGACGTCGAGACGGAGGCCGATGTTCAGCGTGAGGGCGTTGTTGACCCTCCACTGGTCGCCCGCGTAGAGGCCCCACTGCTGGGCCCCGAACGCGGTCGGCCGGCGCGGGTCGCTGCCGTTGGCGAACTTGACCTGGTAGCGGTCGGCGATGCCCGTGTTGAACTTGTCGATGCTCGCGAAGAAGTAGGTCCCGGTGACGTCCTGGATGAAGAGGTTCGAGAAGTCGAAGAACTCGTTGTGGGTCCCGAGCGTGATCGTGTGGTCACCCTTGAGGAGGGTGAAGTCGTCGGTGATCTCGAGGATCGTCTGGTCGAGCCCGTTCGCCCCGGAGGAGCGCTCGGTCCCGGCAGCGAGGCTGTAGGTCCCGTTCCCGGTGCAGAACGTGTTGGGCGAGTTGCAGATGTAGACCGCGGGGAACGCCACCGGCACCGCTCGGCTGTCCTTGATCGTCTGGTAGCCGACCCGGCCCGTGTTGAAAGAGCTGGCGCCGAAGACGCTGTTGACCTGAGCCACCGTCGAGTTCGTCTTGTCGTCGAACGCGTAGCCGGACGTCTCGTAGGTGTAGGTGTTGAAGTTGCGGGCGCCCGCGAGGTCGCGCTGGCCGGCGACGTAGTTGTGCCGGAGCGTGATGTTGTTGGACTCGTTGACGTTGAAGTCGAGGCGCCCGAACAGCAGGTCGCTGTCCGTGTCGGTGTTGTAGTCACCGAGGCCGCCCGGGTCGTAGCCGTACTTGTTGATCAGGATGTCGCGGAACCGGGCGGCGCCGGCCGGGTCCTTGTACGCGTTGCTCGTCGAGCCGTCGGCGGAGCCGCTGGTGGGCTCGGAGCGCCGGTTCATCTCGCCGCTGAGGAAGAAGAAGAGCTTGTCCTTGATGATCGGCCCGCCGATGCGGCCGCCGATCTGGTCGGCATCGAAGGACGCGTAGGGCTTGTCGGACGCCGAGCCGTGCGCGTTCGGGACCTTGTCGCCGATGAAGTTCTCGTTCCGCGTCGAGCCGTAGACGGAGGCGGACCAGCTGTTCGACCCGCTCTTCGTGATGGCGTTGATCGCGCCGCCGGTGAAGCCGCCCTGCTTGACGTCGTAGGGGGAGACGACGACCTGGAGCTCCTGGATGGAGTCCATGGAGATCGGCTGGGTGTTCGTCTGGCCGCCCGGGGTGCCGGTGGCCGCGAGCCCGAACAGGTCGTTGTTGACCGCGCCGTCGATCTGGATCGTGTTGTAGCGGTTGTTCTTGCCCGAGACGGAGATGTTGGTGCCCGACTCGTCGTAGGCCGCCACGTTGACGTACGGGTTCGTCCGCGCGAGGTCCTGGAACTGCCGGCTGATGGTCGGCAGGGCCTTGATCTGCGTCTCGGAGACGGCCATCCCGGAACCCATCTTGTCCGGGCTGATGAGCGGGGCGCTCTCGGCCGTGACGACGACGGACTCGGTGACGGTCTCGAGGTCCATCGGGAACGCGAGCTGCCGGGTCTCGCCGAGGGCGATGTTGATGTCCTTCTGGACCGAGGGCCGGAAGCCGCTGATGTTGGCGGTGATCGTGTAGGGGCCGCCGACGCGGACGTTCAGGATGCTGAAGCGACCGTTCGCGGCCGTCACGGCGGTGTACCGCGTGCCGGTCGGGACGTGGAGAGCGTCGACGGCGACGCCGGGCAGCGGGCTCTGATCGGTCTTCATGGTGACGGACCCGACGATGCGTCCGGTCGTCTCCTGGCCCACCGCCGTCGTGGCGGCTCCGAGGACGCACACGATCATCGCGATCGCGAACGCCCAGCTAACCCTGGTCCGACTGAGACTTGCCATAGGACTCTTCCTCCTCCTCTGACTGCCGAGGAACGTGTCGTTCTTCGAGGGGATCCCCATCGAATGATTGACGTGCAGTTTTTGATTCTTGACGGCGGACAACGGAATTACGCACCCCCACGGCGGCTCCGGGAAGCCAGCCGTAGAACGCTTGGCAGTCTATCGAAGGCCCCGGGGGGCGTCAACGCGCGAGGTGTAAGGAATCTGCGTGGCCGGAGAGGCGGGGAGAGGCGCCCTCGGGCCGCTCCGTTGTGCGGTTCCGCGAGGTCCGGGCGGGGCGGGCGGGACGCGGCGCCGCGAGCGGCGAACGGATTCGCGACGCCCTCGCAGTTCGCTCCTTCCCCCGGAGAGAAGCGGGGTAAGATCCGCTGTTTTCGCGTGTCCAATCGAACGACAAAGGGAGAGAGCTCATGACGGGATCGCGCGTCCGGCACCGGGGGATCGGGCTTCTCCTCGGCGCCGTGCTCCTTTTCGGACGGCCGGCGCTCGCGCAGACCGACATCACCACGGGCCGGATCGTGGGCCAGGTCGTCGACCAGGAGGGCCGGCCCCTCCCCGGCGCCGCCGTGGAGGCGAAGAACGCGGGGACCGGGCTGACGATGACGGCGGTCACCGACGCCCGCGGGCTCTACCGTCTCGTCAACGTCCCGGTGGGCAGCTGGGGAGTCACGGCGAACCTCTCGGGCTTCCAGAAGAGGACCCGGAGCGGCATCACCGTGAACCTGGCCTCGGCCGTGACGGTCGACTTCAGGCTCGGCCTCTCCGCGGTCGCCGAGTCGGTCACCGTCACCGCGGAGTCGCCGGTGGTCGAGACGACGCAGACGGCGACGCAGAACGTCGTGGACAACGCGGCGATCCAGGCCCTCCCGATCGCGGGCCGGAACTTCACCGACTTCGTCCTCCTGACACCGAACTCGCAGCGCGAGACCTCCCGCGGGAACCTGTCCCTCTCCGGCCAGCGAGGCATCGCGACGAACGTCGCCGTCGACGGAGTCGACTTCACGAACGCCTTCTTCGGCGGGACGACGGGCGCGGCCGAGGGTCGCGCCCCCATCGCGATCTCGCAGGAGTCGGTCCGCGAGTTCCAGGTGGTCCAGTCGGGCGCCTCGGCCGAGTACGGCCGGTCCGGCGGCGGCTTCGTGAACGTCGTCACGAAGAGCGGCTCGAACGACTGGAAGGGCTCGGCCTTCGGCTACTACCGCCCGAGCGACTGGACGGCGACGCGCGCCGACGGGGTCGAGCCGCGGGAGGCGAAGAAGGTCAACCTGGGAGCCTCCTTCGGCGGCCCGATCGCGAAGGACAGGCTCTTCTTCTTCGCGTCGTACGAGCAGCAGCGCCAGGACACGACCTTCCCGATCGACGAGGTCGTACGGACCAGCGAGGCGAGCCTCAACGCCAGGTACCCCGCCTACCCGAAGACGTCCGGCCCCGACTTCGTCCAGACCCAGGACGCCGACGTCCTCTTCGGCCGCCTCGACTTCCAGGCGACGGGCGGTCACCGCTTCACGGCCCGCGTGAACCACAACACCTACGAGGGGCTCAACGGGACGAACAGCGCCACGAACTACGCCGAGTCCTACAACGGCATCGAGAACCTGAAGACCACCTCGATCGTCGGGCAGTGGAACGGCATGTTCTCCCCGGGCCTCATCAACGACCTCAACGCGCAATACGTCAGGGAGTCGATCCCCCGCGAGGACAAGGGCTACGGCCTCCCCGACATCCAGGTCTCGGGCGGTCCCCGCTTCGGCGAGGTCTCGTTCCTGCCGATCCTGGCGGACCAGTACCGGCTCACCCTCTCCGACTCGGTCACGTTCCTCGCGGGGAGCCACGTCGCCAAGGCCGGCGCCGAGTACAACGACACCGGGATGGACCAGGTCTTCAAGGGGAACTGGCGCGGCGTCTTCGTCTTCACGACCGCCGGCGGCCGGACGGCGCAGCAGAACTTCGAGCTCGGCAACTGGAACGAGTACCGGGAGTTCATCGGCCTCAACGGCCTGACGGCCGACCAGGCGGGCCAGTACGACAAGAAGCAGAGAGAGTACGCGCTCTTCGTCCAGGACCAGTGGTACGCCACGCCCGAGCTGACCGTGACGCTCGGCCTGCGCTACGAGTACCAGGACAACCCGAACGACCCGGTCCTCGACCCGGGCAAGGTCCTGGACCCGGCGAACGGCATCGTTCAGCCCGACTCCCGGATGCCCGACGCGACGAACCAGTTCTCGCCCCGGCTCTCGCTCGCCTGGAGCCCCACCCCGAAGACGGTCGTCCGTCTCTCCGGCGGACGGTACTTCTCGCGCTTCCCGGCGATCCTCACCTCCCAGCTCTACACCTCGAACGGCGTCGCCGGGACCCAGTACACGATCACCGGCGTCGGCGCGACGGGACCGGCGGCGGGCGCGGTCGCCCCGGGCTGGGGCGCGAACTGGGACCCGACCAGCGTCCAGCAGCTCAGCGGCCTCCCGCCCGGGACGACGCTCGCCGCCCCGGGCGTGTTCGTCATCGACCCGGACTACCGGAACTCGCACACCGACCAGGTGACCCTCGGCGGCGAGCACGAGCTCTTCGGCGTCTCCGTCGGCCTCGAGGGGATCTACGCCAAGGGGTACGACCTCCAGCGGCTCGGCGACCTCAACCTCGTCGCCTCTTCGAACCCCTCCACCGACTGCCCGGGAATCGCCGCCGGAGTGGCCTGCTACGGCAGGCTCGTGAACGGCCGCCGCACGACCTCGCGTCTCAACCCGAGCTACGGGCGCGTCAGCGTCTACACCTCCGACGCCCGCTCCGAGTTCTGGTCGGCGACGTTCAAGCTCCGGAGGAACTTCGCGAACGGGCTCCGCTTCTTCGGGTCGGTCACCCGAGCCTCGGACGAGGACAGCGACTCGAACGAGCGCAACTTCAGCGGGGTCTTCCTGGAGGACGTGAACAACGCCGAGAACAACTTCGGCTCTTCCGACCGCGACCAGGAGTGGAAGTTCCTCGGCAACCTCTCGTACGACTTCAGGATCACGAAGGCGGTCGACGCCTTCGCGGGCGCGGTCTTCGCCTACGCGACGGGCCGCCCCTGGACGGCGATCACGAACGTCGACGTCAACAACGACGGCATCTCGAGCACCGACCGCCCGACCGTGAACGGCGAGCACTTCGCCCGGAACTCCTACCGGCAGCCCGACGGCTACACCCTCGACCTGAGGGCCGGCATCGGCTTCGACCTCGGGCCCGGCCGCCTCTCGGTCTTCGGCGAGTGCTTCAACTGCACGAACGCCGCGAACCGCTTCATCGCGTCCACGAACCAGACCTGGGGCACCGGGACCGTCCCCCCGTCCAGCTTCAACGTCGCCACGGGCGTGACGAGCCAGCCGAGGGCCTTCCAGGCCGCGCTCCGCTACGATTTCTGATCCCCCGCCCCGTCCGGGGCGGCTTCGGGCGCCGGGGAGGTCCCCGGCGCCGCTTTCCGTTCGCGGGGGGTATCCTCCCGAACCGTAGGAGGAACCGATGCCCGTCGTCGCAGAGGCCGCGATCCCGCCCCTTTCCATCCTCGCCGAGTCCGAGCAGGAGATCGCCGAGAACGTCCACCAGTTCGCCGTCGAGACCATCGGTCCGCGCGTACACGCCATGGACGAGGCCAGCAGGATCGACCCGGAGCTCGTCCGGCAGTTCTTCGAGCTCGACCTCATGGGGATCGAGATCCCCGAGGAGTACGGCGGACTCGGCCAGAACTTCGGCACGGCGATCGCGGTCATCGAGGCGCTCGCCCGGGTCGACGCGGCCTGCGCCGTCGTCGTCGACGTCCAGAACACTCTCGTCGCGAACGCGGTCCTCCGCTGGGCCTCGCCCGAGGTGAAGAGGAAGTACCTCCCGCAGCTCGCGAAATCGAAGGTCGGCTCCTACGCTCTTTCGGAGGCCGAGTCGGGCTCCGACGCCTTCGCGCTCAAGACGCGCGCGGAGAAGAAGGGGGACCGCTGGGTCCTCAACGGCGGGAAGCTCTGGATCACCAACGGCCTCGAGTCGGAGATCTTCCTCGTCTTCGCGAACGTCGACTTCGCGAAGGGCTACAAGGGGATCACCGCCTTCGTCGTCGAGTCGGGCTGGAAGGGCTTCACCAAGGGGAAGAAGGAGGACAAGCTCGGCATCCGCGCCTCCTCCACGCTCGCCCTCGCGTTCGAGGACCTCGAGGTCCCCGAGGAGAACGTCCTCGGGAAGGTCGGCGAGGGTTACAAGATCGCCATCGAGACGCTCAACGAGGGGCGGATCGGCATCGGCGCGCAGATGATCGGGATCGCCCGCGCGGCGCTCGACTTCTCGGCGAAGTACGTCCAGACCCGGGTCCAGTTCGGGAAGCCGATCTCCGAGTTCCAGGCGATCCAGCACGAGCTCGCCCGGATGGACATGGAGCTCGAGTGCGCCCGGCTCGCCGTCTACAACGCGGCCCGGCTCAAGGAAGCGGGGAAGCCGTTCGCGCGGGAAGGGGCGATCGCCAAGCTGAAGGCCTCCGAGGTCGCCGAGTACTGCACGTCGAAGGGGCTGGAGCTCCTCGGCGGGTACGGCTACGTCAAGGACTATCCCCTCGAGAAGATGTACCGCGACGCGAAGATCGGGAAGATCTACGAGGGGACGTCGTACATGCAGCTCTCGACGATCGCCAAGGACGTCCTCAAGCGGTCGGCCGGCTGATTTTCGCTGCGCCGCGGCAGCCCCGGCGGCCGCGGCGCGCCCCTCGGACCCGGGCGAATCCGCCCGGCGGGAGGTAGCATCTCCTGCCGCCCCGAAGGAGGAGCCCGATGATCACAGCCGACCCCGGCCGGCGCCGTTCCGTTCTCGACGAGGTCCAGGCGATCCTGGCGCGCGAGGCGCCTCCCGACGACCGCGACCTCCTGCTTTCGCTCGCCCCGGTCGTCTACGCGGACATGCCCGACGCGATGGCGCTGGGGCTCCCTCCCGACGCGGTCGCCGCCCGGGTCCGCGAGTACTTCCGGTTCGTCGTGCGCACGATGCCGCCCGCGCACCAGCTCTACCGGGGCCTTCCCGGGATCCACGTGGTCGCGCGGAGCCTCACGGAGGCCGAGGCCCGGACGACGGGGAGCACGCACGGCGGCCAGTACGAGATCTCGGTCATCGAGACCCACACGCCGGACGCGCCGTTCATCTTCGAGAGCCTGAAGAACTTCCTGCTCCGGGAGGGCGTGCGGGTCTTCTCGGCGATCCACTCCATCTTCAGCGTGAGGCGGCAGTGGGAGCGGATCACGTCGATCGGCGGTCCGCACGAGGACGGCAGCAAGGAGCTCCTCTGCCACTTCCGCGTCGAGAGGATCGAGCAGAGGGACCGGCTGCGGCGGATCGAGCACCAGATCCACTCGCTCCTGCGCAGCGTCTTCCTGGCGGTCGAGGACTTCGGGGAGATGACCCGCTACCTGCGCGAGCAGAAGGGGCGCCTCAGGGACCGCCGGGGACGGCCCGGCGGCGAGGTCGCCGCCCGGGAGTTCCTCGACTGGCTCGTCGACGAGAACTACGTGCTGATGGGTGTCCTGAGGTTCCGCCGGGGGCCGGACGGCTTCGAGCCCGACTACGACTCCGCGCTCGGCGCTCTCAGGGAGCCCGCGCTCCTGAGCGTGGCCTTCCCGGGGGTCCTCGACGAGGAGCGGAGGCACCTCGCGATTCCGGACGACGACGACCGGATCATCGACATCGACTTCCGGAACAACGCGAGCGCCATCTACCGCCTCGAGCCGGTCGACGACATCGTGATCCGGGAGTGGGGCGCCGACGGCCGGCTCGAGGCCGCGACCCTCCTCCTCGGCCGGCTCGCCAAGAGCGCCTTCACCGCGAAGGCGGAGTCGATCCCGCTCCTCAGGGAGAAGCTCGCCTGGCTGCTCGAGAACTGCGGCGAGGCGAAGAACTCGCACGGCTACCGCGCGACCCGGGCCTTCTACAACTACTTCCCGAAGCGCGAGCTCTTCTACGCCGACGTGGCGTCCCTCAAGGAGATCATCGACCGGCTGATCCACATCTCGAGCGACGACGAGATCGTCACCACCGTCCGCCGGGGCCCCGCCTACAGCTCGGCGCAGATCGCGTTCTCCCAGAGCCGCTGGTCCTCGAAGACGGCGAACGACCTCGAAGAAGCGCTCTCACGGCAGTTCGGCCCGGTCTCGTTCAGCTCCACGGCCGACTGCGGCGCCACCACGCTCGTCGTCCACTACTTCGACGCCGGCAGCCTCGAGCACCCGCTCGAGGCGGACCGCATCCGGGACATCACGGCGGGCGTCATCGAGACCTGGGAGGACCAGGTGGCCCGCGAGCTCGAGCACGCCTACGGGGCGCTCGAGGGACGGCGGCTCTACAAGAGCTACGTGCGGCACGAGAGCCGCAGCGGTCTCTACCGCGAGCTGACGCCCCCGGCCGAGGTCCCGGACGACGTGCGCCTCTTCCAGGTGCTCGAGGGGCGGCTCGAGCTGCGCATCGTGCCCGACTCCGCCGAGAGGGTCGTCCTGAAGGTGATCTCCCCGCAGCCTGCGGGCCTCACCGAGACTCTCCGGACGATCCGGAACCTCGGACCCACGGTCGTCGAGGAGATGAGGATCCCGCTGCTCCTGCCCGAGGGGAAGCGGGCGTGGATGGAGCGCCTCCGGATCGAGGCGGACGCCGCGATGATCGCGGAGGTCCACCGGCAGCCGGAGCGCCTCCGGGACGCCCTCCGGGCGATCTACGAGGAGCGGGCGACGGACGACCCCCTCAACGCGCTGGTCCTGAAGGAAGGGCTCGACTGGCGGGAGGTGGAGGTGCTCCGGACGCTCCGAAACCACCTGCTCCAGGTCCGGCCGAACTACAACGTCGAGACGGTCACGGCGGTCCTCGTGCGAAACAGCCCGGTGGCCGGGGCGCTCTGGCAGCTCTTCGGAGCGCGGTTCGACCCGCACCGGGAGGGAGACCGCGCGGAAGCCGTCGCCCGGGCGGAGGCGCTCGTCGAGAAGGCGTTCTCGGCCGTCGGGAGCCTCTTCGACGACGAGATCCTGCGCGGCGTCGAGAACCTCCTGCACGCGGCCGTGAGGACGAACTACTACCAGCGCCCCGAGCGGCCGGTCCTCGCGATCAAGGTCGACTGCGCGAAGGTCGAGGGGATGGTCTCTCCCCGGCCCCTCTTCGAGATCTACGTCCACTCCCGGCTCCTCGAGGGGATCCACCTCCGGGGCGGGAAGGTCGCGCGAGGCGGCATCCGCTGGAGCGACCGCCACGACGACTTCCGGACGGAGGTCCTGGGCCTGATGAAGACCCAGATGGTCAAGAACTCGGTCATCGTGCCCGTCGGCTCCAAGGGGGGCTTCGTCCTGAAGGGCGACGTGCCGCCGAGACCGGCGCTCGACGCCTACCTGATCGACAGGTATCGCGAGTACGTGTCGGGACTCCTCGACGTGACCGACAACCTGGTGGACGGCAACGTCATCCATCCCCCGGAGGTCGTCCGGCACGACGAGCCCGATCCGTACCTCGTCGTCGCCGCCGACAAGGGGACGGCGCACCTCTCCGACACGGCCAACCGGGTTTCGGCGCAGTACGGCTTCTGGCTGGGCGACGCCTTCGCGTCCGGGGGGAGCAACGGCTACGACCACAAGAAGGAGGGGATCACCGCGCGCGGGGCGTGGGAGTGCGTGAGGCACCATTTCCGGAACCTCGGGCTGGACGTGCAGTCCGAGCCCTTCACGATGGCCGGCATCGGGGACATGTCGGGGGACGTGTTCGGGAACGGCGTCCTCCTGAGCCGCCAGACGCGGCTCGTGGCCGCGTTCAACCACGTCCACATCTTCCTCGACCCGAGCCCGGACCCGGAGTCGAGCTTCGCCGAGCGCCAGAGGCTGTTCCGCCTGCCGCGATCGACGTGGCGGGACTACAGGACGGAGCTGATCTCCGCCGGCGGAGGGATCTTCGATCGCGGTGCGAAGGCGATCCCGCTGACGCCGGAGGTCCGACGGCTCCTCGACGTCTCCCAGGAGACCGCGAGCGGCGAGGAGGTGGTGCGAGCCATCCTCCGGGCCCCGGTGGACCTCCTCTACAACGGCGGCATCGGCACGTACGTGCGGGCCACCGGCGAGGAGGACGCCGAGGTGGGGGACCGGGCGAACGACCGGGTCCGCGTCAACGCGAGCGAGCTGAGGGCCCGGGTCGTGGCCGAGGGAGGCAATCTCGGGCTGACGCAGCGAGGACGGATCGAGTACTGGACGAAGGGCGGCCACCTGAACACCGACGCCGTGGACAACTCCGGCGGCGTCGACATGTCGGACCACGAGGTGAACATCAAGATCCTCCTGGACCTCCTCGTGCGTCGCGGCATCATCCCGAGCCGGGCGGACCGCAACCGGATCCTCGCCGAGATGACGGACGAGGTCTCCGGGCTCGTGCTGGCCGACAACGCGAGCCAGGCGCGCGCGCTCACGCTCGACGGGCTGCGCAGCACGAGGCGTCACGAGGCATTCGTCGGGCTCGTCGAGGACCTCGTCGCGGGCGGGGTCATGAGGCGCAGCGACGACGCGGTGCCGTCGAAGGAAGAGCTTCTCGCGAGCCCCGCGCGGGATCGCGGGCTGCCGCGTCCGCTTCTCTGCGTGATGCTCGGCCACGTCAAGAACCGGGCCTTCTCGCGCCTGCTCGCCTCCTCCCTGCCCGACAGCGAGGTCGCCCAGCCGTTCCTGCCGGCCTACTTCCCGACGCCGATGCGCGAGGCGTACGCCGAGCACCTCGGCCTTCACCCGCTGCGCCGGGAGATCATCGCGACGGCCGTCGTCAACCACGTCGTGAACGAGGGGGGCGTCTCGCTGCTCCAGCGCCTGATGGCGGCGAGCGGCCGGGACATCGGCGAGGTGATCCACGCGTACCTCGTCGTCGAGCGGGCCGCGCAGGCGGACGGGCTCCGGCGCCGGATCGAGGAGGCCGGCCTCGGCGTCGCGGACCGAGACCGGCTCCTGGTCGATGTCTCCGACGCGCTGGAGGAGGCGACGCGACGCGCCCTGCAGGGCGAGAGCGGCGACGACCTCGAGAGGGCGCTGGACGGCCTCCGGGAGGCTCTCGCGACGCCGCGCTGAGCCCGGGCCCCGGGTGGCCGGGATCAACGGACGGAGTCAGCCGGTTCCCGCCGTCGAGGTCGGGGCCGGCCCCCGCTCGAGGCCCTGGAGCCGGGCCGGGTTCTGCTATCATTTCGCTCCCCGAAAGGGTCCGGCGACGTACCCAAGTGGTTAAGGGAAGGCTCTGCAAAAGCCTCATTCGTCGGT
>CAZNSS010000008.1:0-22718 GCA_964575465.1 uncultured Holophagales bacterium
GAGGCCGGATCGACCTCCTCCTCGGGAAGCCGGACGAGGCCGCCGAGGCGTTCCGTCAGGCTCTCAGGGCGCAGCCGCTCTCGGTCGAGGCGCAGCTCGGCCTCGCCACGGCGCTCCAGAAGCTCGGCCGCAACACGGAGGCCGGGCGGGAGTACCGCCGCGCCGTCGAGACGCAGCCGGGCTGGTGGTCGACGCACAGCCACCTCGGTGTCTTCCAGCTGACGACGGGAGAGTTCGACGGGGCCCTCGCGAGCTTCCGGACGGCCCTCTCGCTCTCGCCCGACAACACGCGCGTCCTCGAGAACCTCGGCGTCACGCTCCAGCAGCTCGGCCGCCACGAGGAAGCGATCCTCGAGTACCGGCGTTCCATCGCGACCCGCCCCACGGCCTCGGCCCTCTCGAACCTCGGCACCTGCCTTTTCGTCCTCGGGCGCTACGACGAGGCGGTGCAGGCCTACGAGCGCGCGGCGTCGATGACCCCCGACGACGCCACGATCTGGCTGAACCTGGGCGACGCCCTCCGGTGGAGCGCGAGCCCCCGAGATCGAATCGTCCGCGCCTACTCCCGCGCCATCACCCTCCTCGAGGCGGACCTCGCGCTGACGCCCCGCGACGCCGACAAGGAAACGGGCCTCGCGCTGGCGCTCGCCCGGACCGGAGAGGACCGCCGGGCGAGGGCCCATGCCGACGCCGCGCTCGCCCTCGACCCGAAGAACGCGTACGTCCTCTACCCCATCGCCCTCGTCCGCCTGGCGGCCGGCGACACGCGGGCGGCCCTCGACCTCCTCGAGCGTGCCGTCGCGGCCGGCTACCCGACCGGCGAGATGCTGCGCGACCCGGAGCTGACCCCGTTGAGATCGGACCCCCGATTCGTCAGAATCCTCGGCAGCAAGCCCGGATAGACGACGCTGCGGAGAAATCCGCCAAGGAGAGTCCATGACGAAGCGCGCTTTCGCACTCGGGGCCGTCGCCGCCCTCCTTCTGCCCGCGTTGGCGGTCGCGAGGACCGCGAACGCGCAGGACGGCTGCTCGTCGTTCAAGGAGGTGAAGGACGTCTCGAGCTTCACCATCCGTGTCAACGACGAAGCCGTTCCGGAATTCGACTGCGTCAAGATCAAGCTGAAGGCGACCACGATCGTCTGGGAGGGCACGGCGAACGCCGATTCGGTGATCGTGGTCTTCAAGGACCCCTCGCTCTGCAACGGAGCCGGGCCGAACGACCTTCGCCCGGAGAAGCCCCTTCCGAAGGCCAACAGGAGCACGCTGGACAAGAAGCAGCACAAGACGAAGGGAGAGTTCTGCTACTCCGTCATCGTCATACGGAAAGACGGAACCGTCAGGTCCGTCGACCCGAGGCTCATCATCAATCCCTGAGCTGACGCCGCGCCCCGCGGCGATTCAGGCCGGCAGGGGCCGCCCGGACTTCACGTTCCTCTCGAGGAACGCCGGCACGGCCTCGGGCTCGAGCGGTCGCCCGAGAAGGAAGCCCTGGACCTCGTCGCACCCTGCGTCCCTCAGGACGGCCAGCTGCTCTTCTCTCTCGACGCCCTCGGCGATCACCTTGAGGTCCAGGCTGTGGCCGAGCGTGATGACGGCCCGCGCGACCGCTTCGTCGGCCCGGTCTCCCGGGACCCTGTGGAGAAAGGCCTGGTCGATCTTGAGGCGGTCGACCGGGAGCCCCCGGAGCCGGCTCAGCGACGAATAGCCGGTTCCGAAGTCGTCGATCGCGAAGGCGACACCGAGCTCCCGCAGGGCCTCGATCGTCCGGACCGTTTCGCGGCGCCCCTCGAGGAAGACGTTCTCGGTGATCTCGAGCTCGAGGAGACGGGGATCGAGGCCCGTCTCGCTCAGGCTCGACGCGACGACGGCCACGAGCGGCGACCGCGACAGCTGCTTCGCCGAGATGTTCACCGCCATCCGAAGGGCGGGGACTCCCCGGGCCGTCCAGAGGCTCGCCTGGCGGCAGGCCGCGCCGAGGACCTGCTCGTCGAGCGCTTCCATCAGGCCCGCGTCCTCGGCAACCGGGAGGAACTCGGCCGGCGCGAGGAGCCCGCGTTCGGGGTGGCGCCACCTCACGAGGGCCTCCAGCCCCACGACCGCGCCCGTGGCCAGCGAGAGCTGCGGCTGGAAGTGAAGGACGAGCTCGTCCCTCGTCAGGGCCCGCCGGAGGCTGGTCTCCAGGGCCAGGCGTTCGAGCGAGGCGCCCGTGACCTCCGACGTGTAGAACTCGTATCCGTGGCGACCCCGGGCGCGGGAACGCCGCAGCGCGGAGCCCGCGCTCCGGAGGAGCGCCGCGTGCCCGTCCCCGTCGTCCGGAAAGAGCGCGATCCCGACCGAGGCCGTCACGAAGAGCTCCTGCCCGAGCAGGAGGAACGGCTCCCCCAGTATGGAGAGGAGCCTCTCCGCCACGAGGCCCGCGTCGTGGGCCTGAGCCGTCTCGTCGAGGAGGAGGCCGAACTCGTCCGCGCCGAGCCGCGCGAGCGTGTTCTCGGCACGCACCACGAGGCCGAGGCGCTGCGCCACCTTCACGAGGAGCTCGTCGCCCGCGCGGTGGCCGAGCGTCTCGTTGACGCTGCCGAACCGGTCGAGGTCGAGGAGCAGTACCGCCGTTCGCTTCGAGAGCCGGCGCGCGTGCGAGACGGCGTGCTCCACGCGCGAGTGGAAGAGGAGCCGGTTCGGGAGACCGGTCAGCGGGTCGTGGTGCGCGACGTGCTCGATCCGCGCCTCGGACGCCTTCGCCGCCGAGATGTCGGAGAACACTCCCGCGTAGTGCGTCACCCGGCCCTCCTCGTCCCGGACGGCGCTCACCGTGAGCAGCTCCGGGAAGATCCCCCCGTCCTTGCGCCGGTTCCAGATCTCGCCCTGCCAGCGCCCCGTCTCGCGGATCGAGGCCCACATCCCGTCGTAGAAGGTCTTGCCGTGTCGTCCCGACCGGAGGACCGAAGGCGTCTTGCCGAGCACCTCCTCCTCGGTCCAGCCGGTAACCTCCCGGAAGGCCCGGTTCACGGCGACGATGTGCAGGTCGGGGTCGGTGATCAGCACCCCTTCGGAAGTGCTGTCGAAGACCGTGGCGGACTGCCGAAGCGTTTCCTCGGCGCCGCGCCTCCGGTCGACCTCCGTGCCGAGCCGGGCGTTCGTCGCCTGGAGCTCCACCGTCCGCTCCCGGACCCTCTCCTCCAGCTCGTCGTTCATCCGGCCCAGGTCCGCGAGGAGAGAGACGTTCTCGATCCGCGCCGTGGCCAGGCCCACCATCTGGACCAGGACGGGGACGAGCGCGGCCAGCTCCTCCCCGCTGCGCCGGTCGTCCGCGACGACGAGGAGCCCCGGCGGCTCCGGGCGGACCGTGAACGGCACGGCGATCGCCCCGGACAGCACGAACCCCGTACCCCCGAACCCCAGGGAGCCCGCCGGAAGGGCCCAGCCTTCCGTCGGGGCGGCGGCCCCCGATCGAAGCGCGCCGGCGACGGACTCCGGAACGGCGACCGTGAGGCCTTCGGGCAGGTTCTCGCGGAAGGAAGCGAAGCCGGCTCGCGCCGCGAACCCGTCCTCCCGCGGGCAGAAGCAGCCGGCGAAGGCCACGTCCTTGAGGATCGCGATCCGTTCGAGGAGGGTCCGGAGGATCGAATCCACGTCGGCGACGCCGAGGATCCCCTGCGTCACCTTCCCCAGGAGGAAGACGTCCTCGGCCTGCTCCGCCAGCGTCTCGTTCTCCTCCTGGAGGGCCCGGAGGCGCTCCTCGAGGTCGCGGACCGTCGCCTCGTCCGGGGGGCTCACGACGTGGCCGCCCGGAAGTGCTCGAGGAGGGCCTCGGCGACGCGCTCCGGCTCGTCTTCCTGGACGTAGTGCCCGGCCGTGGCGATCCGCAGGAGCCGGCTCGACGGGATCTCACGGTGAAGCCGCTCCGCGATCTCCGAGGAGAGGTAGGCGTCGGCGTCGCCCCGGACGATCAGGACCGGGATCCCGAGCTTCCTCAAGTCCTCCGAGATCTCCACGAGGTCACGGTTGTTCAACGCCCTCACGAACTGCAGGAAAGAGCGGCGAGAGCCCTCCGCGCCGACCTCGCGCCGGACGTTCTCGAGGAGCTCGTCGGTCAGCCGTTCCGGGTGGAAGAGGGCCCGGCGGACGATGATCCGGAGGATGCCGAGATCGAGCGTCGCCATGGCGAGCTGCCGCACGATCGGCGTCCGCAGCGTGACGATGGGCTGGACCGGCCAGTAGTCGTACCCGACCGTGTTCAGGACCGCGAGGTCGCGGACGAGGTCGGGACGCCGAACCGAGAGGATCTGCGCGATCCCCCCGCCGACGTCGTGCCCGACGAGGTGGACCGGGCCGAGTCCGGCGGTCTCCACGAAGCCGCCGAGGAGCTCGGCCTGCCTCCTCAGGGAACAGTCGGCGCCGAGGGGCCGGTCGGAGCTCCCGCAGCCGAGGAGGTCGACGGCGACGGTGCGAAAACGAGAGGCAAGGAGCGGCACGATGCGGTTCCAGATGAAGGACGCCGTCGTCACGCCGTGGACCAGCAGGACGGTCTCGCCCGAACCGCGCTGCCGGTACGCCAGGCGGAACCCGTCGACGGCGACGAAATCCACGCTCTCCGTCCTCCCTGCCCGATGGTCGGGAGAGTCTACGCGAACGCGCGACCGCAGGCCGTGCGCACCCCGGGCCTCCCCGTATCCCCATTCAGGACCGTTTCGGGCATCATCCACGGTCGGGTCCGGCGACTGCAGCGTCCCGCCGGGCCTCATGGGGGATTCGTGTACCAGATCGTCAAGCGCGAGCAGTTCTCCGACGTGACCTTCCTCTGGGACGTCCACGCACCCGACGTCGCCAAGGCGGCCCGGCCGGGTCACTTCGTGATGCTGAGGCTGGACGAGGGCGGCGAGCGGATCCCCCTGACGGTCGCGGACTACGACCCCGACTGGGGGACGGTCACGATCGTCATCCAGGCCCTCGGCAAGACGACGCGCGCGATGATGCGCGACTTCAGGGAAGGCGACTCCTTCTCCGACTTCGTCGGGCCGCTCGGGCTCGAGAGCCACATCGGGAAGGTCGGGCACGTCGTGCTCGTCGGCGGCGGACTCGGCGTCGCACCCGTCTTCCCGCAGCTCCGGGCCTTCAAGGAGGCCGGGAACCGGACCACCGGGATCATCGGCTTCCGGAACAAGGACCTCGTCTTCTGGGAGGACCGCTTCCGGCGCTACTGCGACGACCTGGTCGTCTGTACCGACGACGGCTCCTACGGCAAGGCCGGCTTCGTCACCGCGGCGCTGAAGGAGGTCCTGGAGCGGGAGAAGCCCGACCTCGTGGTGGCCATCGGCCCTCTCCCGATGATGCGCGCCTGCTCGGAGACCTCTCGCCCCTTCGGCGTGAAGACGATGGTCTCGCTGAACGCGATCATGGTCGACGGCACCGGGATGTGCGGCTCCTGCCGCGTCACGGTCGGGGGCGAGACGAAGTTCGCCTGCGTCGACGGCCCCGACTTCGACGGCCACCTCGTCGACTTCCCCGAGCTCCAGCTCCGGCAGGAGCGCTTCAAGCCGCAGGAGTCGAAGGCGAAGGACGACTTCTCGAAGATCTGCTCCATCGAGGAGCAGCTCTTCGAGATGAACAAGCGGAACTACAAGAAGTTCAAGGATCTCGCCGAGCACGCCGTGAAGATGCCCGAGAGGAACGCGCTCGAGCGCTCGCGCAACTTCGAGGAGGTCAACCTCGGCTACACGATGGCCGACGCCCTCGTCGAGGCCGAGCGATGCATCCAGTGCGCCCGCCCCACCTGCATCGCGGGCTGCCCGGTCTCCATCGACATCCCCCGCTTCATCCGGCACCTCCTGGTCCGCGACCTCTCCGGGGCCCTCTCGGTCATCCAGGAGAGCAACCTCTTCCCCTCCGTCTGCGGCCGCGTCTGCCCGCAGGAATCGCAGTGCGAGATCCAGTGCATCCTGGAGAAGAAGATGGAGCCGGTCGCCATCGGGCGGCTCGAGCGCTTCGTCGGCGACTTCGCCCCCCTCCCCGACGTGAAGCCGCCCGAGAACGCGGGTACCCTCGGGAAGGTGGCCGTCGTCGGCTCCGGCCCGGCCGGCCTCGCCTGCGCGGGTGACCTCGCCCGCAAGGGGGCCGAGGTCACCGTCTACGAGGCACTCCACGTCGTCGGCGGCGTCCTCAAGTACGGCATCCCGTCCTTCCGCCTCCCGCGCACGACGATCGACCGCGAGGTGAACGCCCTGCAGAAGCTCGGCGTGAGGTTCGAGACGAACAAGGTCATCGGCAAGACCTTCACGATCGACCAGCTCCGCGGCGAGATGGGCTACGACGCCGTCTTCATCGGCACCGGCGCCGGCTTTCCCATGTTCCTCGGCATCCCCGGCGAGCACGCCGGGCAGGTCTACAGCGCGAACGAGTTCCTGACGCGCATCAACCTGATGCACGGCGACAAGTTCCCCTTCGAGGACACGCCGATCGCCATGGGGAAGAAGGTCGCCGTCTTCGGCGCGGGGAACACCGCGATGGACTGCCTCCGCGTCGCCCGCCGCCTCGGGGCCGAGGAGGTCCACTGCATCTACCGGCGGACCGAGGCCGAGGCCCCCGCCCGCATCGAGGAGATCCGCCACGCGAAGGAGGAGGGGATCCACTTCAACTGGCTGATGAGCCCGACGAAGATCGAGGTCGACGAGAAGGGGGACGTGAAGGCCGTCGTCGTCCAGAAGATGGTCCTGGGCGAGCCCGACAAGTCGGGCCGGCGCCGTCCCGTGGCGACCGACGAATTCGAGACCTTCGAGTGCGACACGGTCATCTACGCGCTCGGCACGCGCGCGAACCCCGTCATCGCCCGCTCGGCGCCCGACCTCGGCGTCCGCGGCGAGGGTTACGTCAACGCCGACGCCCGGACCCAGGCCACGAACCTCCCCGGCGTCTTCGCGGGCGGCGACATCGTCACCGGCGGCGCCACGGTCATCCTCGCCCTCGGAGCGGGACGCCGGGCCGCGAGGGCGATCGAGAAGTACCTCACGACCAGGGAGTGGCCCGTCGTCCTCGAGGACGAGGTCGCGCCGGGCGCGGTGCCCGCCGCCCTCCCGGTGGCGGCCGCCTGCCAGAAGTGCCGGCGCCCGTTCGAGCCGGGCGAGGAAGAGCACATCTGCTGCGGCGGGGATCGGATCACCTGGACCTGCTCCTCCTGCCAGAAGGTCTCCGAGGGCTTCGCCTTCCCGTACGGCCTCTGCCCCGGGTGCGGCGGGACGCTCGAGCTCGGGCACGACACGGACGTCTCCTCGGAAGCGGCCGTCGCGGCGATCCGCGCCGCCTTCGAGATCGAGCTCGGAGGGATCACGTTCTACTCTCGCGGCGCCAGGGAGCTCGAGCAGAAGGACCCCGACCTCGCGAAGCTCTTCCGCGACCTCGCGGAGATGGAGTGGGGCCACCTGCACATCCTCAGCCGCCGATACCACGTCGAGGCGCCCGCCGAGGCGCTCACCGAGACGCTGACGCCGGCCCAGGTCGCCGTCTTCTCGGGCGCCGACGTGAAGGACTTCTCGGGCGCCTCGCTTCTGCGCCTCGCCGTCCACCTCGAGAAGCGGGCCCGGGCCTACTTCCTCGACGCCGGCCGGAAGTTCCCGACCGGCTCGCACGAGTGGAAGCTCTACCGCGAGCTGGAGGCCGAGGAGCGCGAGCACGTCGACATCCTCTCGACGGTCCTCGCTCGGATCGTCGCCGACAAGCCGTTGGTCGTGTAGCGGCCGATGAGCCGCCTGCACCATCGCGAGGACCACCGGACGGACCGGATCGGCTGGCTTCGGGCCGCGGTCCTCGGAGCCAACGACGGCATCGTCTCCACGGCGAGCCTCGTCGTCGGCGTCGCGGCGTCGAACGCCCCGCGGGCCGGCATCTGGGTCGCCGGCGTCGCCGGCCTCGTCGCCGGGGCGATGTCGATGGCCGCGGGCGAGTACGTCTCGGTCAGCTCGCAGGCCGACACGGAGCGCGCCGACCTCGAGAGGGAGCGCCGCGAGCTCGCCTCCGACGTCGAGCACGAGCACGTGGAGCTCGCCGGGATCTACGAGAAGCGCGGGCTCGACCCGTCCCTCGCCCGCCAGGTCGCCGACCAGCTGATGTCGCACGACGCCCTGGGCGCCCACGCGCGCGACGAGCTCGGCATCACGGAGATGGGAACGGCGCGTCCCCTCCAGGCGGCGCTCGCGTCCGCGGTGTCGTTCGCCGTCGGCGCCTCTCTCCCGCTTCTCGTCCTCGCCGCCGCCCCGGCGGCGCGCCTCGTCCCCACCGTCGTCGTCGCTTCCCTCGTCTTCCTCGGCGCCCTCGGCGGCCTCGCGGCCCGCACGGGGGGCGCGCCGCTCCGGGCGGGGGTCGTCCGCGTGACGTTCTGGGGAGCGCTGGCGATGGGCGCCACGGCCCTCGTCGGGACCCTGTTCGGAATCGCCGTCTGAAGCGCTGGCCCGTCTCCCGGCCCCGCACCCGGGGCCCGATGGATCCCGCTTTCCTCGCTCGGCGTGATTTTTCGCACCGTCTCGGCCGGGATGCGCTCGCCCCTGGCATCCGATTCGCAGGATGATCGGGGCGGAGGACGCATGAAAGCCGGACCCGGACTCCGCTCCCTTCTCGCCCTGTCGACCCTCCTCCTCGCGTTCCCGCCCGCGGCGGCCCAGTACGAGGCCGAGTACGAGGACGACGGCATTCGCCAGGCCGTCGCCCGGATCTCCTGGTTCGAGGGAGAGGTCTCCTTCAACCGGGGAGACGACCCCGACGACTGGCAGCTCGCTTCCGTCAACTACCCGGTGACCGTCGGCGACCGGCTCTGGGCCTCGAGCAACGCGCGCCTCGAGCTGCAGCTGCCCGGCGCGACGCTCTACCTCGGGCCGGAGTCGGAGCTCGGCGCCCTCGACCTGACGCGGGACGCGCGGCAGCTCTCGCTGAGCCTCGGCACGGTCACCCTCCGGATTCGCCGGCTCGACCGGGACGAGGCGTTCGAGCTCGCGACGCCGAACGTCTCCGTGACGTTCGTGACTCCCGGCGTCTACCGGATCGACGTGGACGAGGACGGGAATACCCGCGCCTCCGTCTACAGCGGGCGCGCCTGGGCCGCCGCTGCCGGCGGGCAGGTCGGGCTCCAGGCCGGAGACCAGATCCGCGTCTGGGGCCTGGACCGCCCTGACTACGACGTCGTCGGGCTCTCCCGGTCCGACTCCTGGGATCGCTGGGTCGACAACCGAGCCCGGAGGCTTCGCACGGTCCGCCCGACCTCGTACGTGCACCCCGACATCTACGGCGCCGAGGAGCTCGACGCATACGGCTCCTGGCAGAACGTACCGGAGTACGGCCCGGTGTGGTTCCCCGCGGTGACGGCCTCCGGCTGGCAGCCTTACCGTCTCGGCCGGTGGATCTGGCGCGACCCGTGGGGCTGGACCTGGGTCTCGTCCGAGCCGTGGGGCTGGGCTCCCTACCACTACGGGCGCTGGTCCGTCGTGCGGGGCCGCTGGTGCTGGGTTCCTGTCGGACCGCGAAGCCCGTACCCGAGCTACGCGCCCGCCCTCGTCGGCTTCGTGGGGGGCGGGCCGGGCTGGTCCGTCTCGTTCTCCGGAGGCGGCTACGTCGGCTGGTTCCCGCTGGGGCCCCGGGAGCCGTTCGTCCCGTGGTGGTATCGCCCGCGGCACACGAGGCACGTGAACGACTACGCATTCGTTCATCGGGGCCGGGCGACCGTCGTCCCGCGCGACGTCTTCGCCGGGGGCCGGCACGTCGACCGGGACGTCGTCAGGTCGCCGGGAATCGTTCGCGACGTCTCGAGGGCTCCCGTCCTGAGCGGACCGATCCCGGTCCTCCCCACGCGCGACTCGATCCGGGTGCGGGAGGTCGGAGTTCAGGGCCGGGCCCCGACGAGACCTCCGGAAGGGATCGGCCGACGCGAGGTCGTCACCCGCGCGGCGCCGCCGCCACCTCCTCCGACCTTCGACAGGAAGCTGGAAGTGATCCGCGAGAGCGGGGGCGAGCCGGTTCCGGTCGAGGTCGCCCGCCGCCTGTCCGTGGACGAGCACGGTGGAGGAAGGGGAACCCAGCCCGTTCGCCCGGCGGGCCGTGCCGAGGTCCTCCTGTCGCCCCGGGGAGACGTCGAAGCCTCGCGGCTCCCGCAGGCGCTGCCCCCCATCGTGGACCGCCCCGACGTGCCCGTCGAGCCGGCCTTCCCACGTCGCGACGACGTGAGGCCGACGCCCGCCCCGGAATTCCCGCGCGAAGGCCGGCCGGAGCGGCCGACGGCGGAGCCGCGAAAGGGCTGGCAGGAAGACACCTGGCCGACTCGCGCCGCCTGGACGCCGCGGCCGGAATGGCGCGAGCCGACGCGGCCGCCGGTGCGGACCTTCGAGCGGCCCACGCCAGTGCCGACTCCGAGGAGCGAAGTGATTCCGGCGCCGATGCCGCGCGTCGAGAGGACCGAGCCTCCCCGCTCGCCGGAGCCGACCGCAATCCGGTACCGGGCCCCCCGCCCGGAGCCGCAGGTGGACGTGCCCCGGCGCGGAGAGATCCGCGGGCAGGACGAGGCGAGGCCCGCCAGGGCCGAGCCCGAAAGGATCGAGGCGAAGCCCACGACCCCGCCCAGGACCTCTCCGAAGGAGACTCCCGTCCCGACGAAGGCGCCGCAGCGCCGCGAGGTGAAGGTGGAGCCCGAGAGGGACCGGGGCTGAAGCCGTCTATCCCGGCACGCGCCGGATGTAGCTCGCGACGCCGCCGAGGAGCATCTCGACGGCGATCGCCGTCAGGACGAGCCCCATCAGGCGCTCGAGGGCCGTGATCGCCTGCTCGCCGAGGACCTTCTGGATCCGCGTGCTCGACACGAAGACGAGCGCCGTGATCGCGATGGTGACGGTCAGGGACCCGGCGAGGGAGAGCATCCTCGCCGGGTCCGGCGTCGACATCAGGAGAACCGTCGCCATCGCCGACGGGCCCGCGATGAGGGGGATCGCCACCGGGACGATGAACGGCTCGCGATCCTCCGCGTCGTCCTCGCCGAGCCGCGCTCCGTGCTCCGGGAAGATCATCCGGATCGCGATGAGCAGGAGGACGACCCCGCCGCTCACCCGGAGGGCGTCCTCGCTCAGGTGGAGGACGCGGAGGATCGGCCGTCCGGCGAGGAGGAAGAGGAGGAGGGCGGCGAAGGCGATGAGGCACTCCCTCACGACGACGACCCTCTTCCGCTCGGCCTTCACGTGCCTGAGCGCAGAGATGAAGAACGGGATGTTGCCGAGGGGATCTGTGATGAGAACGAGGAGGATCGTGGCGGAGAGAAAGCTCGTGTCCATCGGGACTCCCTGCCGAGGATAGCGATTGCTGAGATGATCGCGGCGTGAATCGGCCAAGGCTCGGCGCGTGCCTCGCGGCGGCCGCCCTGACGGCAGCCCTGTCGGGCTGTTTCGAGCCCCCGATCCGCGAGGCGATGTCCCTCCTCTTCGACGCCGCAGGTGGCCTCGAGGTCGTCGTCACGACGCGCCTCCAGGGCGAGGCGGACTACCCGAAGAACCGGCAGGCCCGCGAGCGACTCGTGGAGGCGAGGGAGGCGGCGCGCTGCGGCGAAGACCCGTTCACCCGGCAGCTCGAGCGCCTCGCGCCCTCGTCGCTCCGCCGGTCGCTCGGCTGGCGCGACGGGGCGCTCCGCGAGTCGGTCCGCTCGGCCGCATTCCCGGACGCCCGGGCCGTGGAACGACTCTTCGAGGGAGCCCCGCTCGCCGTCGTCCTGACGCGGAGCGCGGGCGAGACGCAGCTCGAGATCTATCCGGGCAGGGGGGGCCGCGCGAACCTCTCCGAACGCGCCGAGGTCGCCCGGGCGCTCGAACGCTTCTCCGAGGCCGCGGCGCGCTACGAACGCGCGCTCGCGGACCTGTGGGACTTCCTCGACCGGCACCCGGCGAGGGAGAGGTTCGTCGTCGCGGCGATCCTCGACCTGAAGGTCGAGGACCCGGCGCCGGAGGAAGCGTCGGAGCTGGAGAAGACCCTCGGCGAGGCGGCCGTCGAGGCGATGGCCGCCACCGGGCAGGTCCTCCTTCTCGAAGAGGGGCGCGGCGAAAGCCTCGACGAGCTCTCGCGGAAGGTCTACGACCCCTTCCCCGCGCCCGTCACGGTCGAGGTGAAGGGGACCGTCCTCGAGTCGACGGGATTCGTTCCGGAGGAGCAGGGGCGCCTTCGGATCCCCTCCGTCTCGCTCACGGGCGCGCTCGGGCAGCTCTCCAACCGCTGGGTCACGCCCGACCCGCTCTCCGAGCTCGTCCGCCACGCGGATCGCCCCGAGGACGCTCCCCCGGACCTCGACGCATTTCTCGCGCCGGGCCGGCGCGTCGTGGCGCGCCCGGACGCGCGCGAGGTCCTCGAGGCGCTCGAGGCGGCGCTCGCCCCGGCACCCGTCTACCGGCTCCGCTGGAGGGCGCCGAAGGGCTGACCCGGCGGGGCCGACCGTCGAGGCCGTGGCCGGGCGGCGTCAGTCCTTGAGGCCGAGCCTCCGCGCGAGGTGGTGGAGGTTCGCGCGGTGCATCCCCAGCTCGCGCGCGGCGGCGGAGAGGTTGCCCCCGTGCCGCTCCACCGCGTCGCGGACGAGACGTCGCTGAAACCCGTCCACCTGCTCCCGGAGCGGTCCTCCGGGCGCCGCCGCCACGGGCGGCGGTGGCTCCTGCGCGACGCCGGAGACGACGTCGACGTTCGAGAGGTTGACGACGATCGCCGCGCCCGGAGGCTTCCCCGCCGCGGCCCTGAGGACGGCCCGGCTGACGACGTTTTCCAGCTCGCGGACGTTCCCCGGCCAGTCGGCCGCGGCGAGGCGCGAGCGGACCTCTTCGTCCAGCCGGAGCGGCCCGAGGCCGAGGCGGCGGCGGGCCGAGTCGGCGAAGTGGGTGGCCAGGAGCGGGATGTCCTCGCGCCTTTCGCGGAGCGACGGGACCCGGATCGGGTAGACGGCGAGGCGATGGTAGAGGTCGGCGCGAAACCGTCCCCGCTCGACCTCGGCCGTCAGGTCCCGGTTCGTCGCGGCGATGACACGGACGTCGACGCGGTGCTGCCGGTCCGAGCCGATCCGCTGGATCTCGCCCTGCTGCAGCGCCCGGAGCAGCTTGGGCTGGAGCGAGAGCGGCAGCTCCCCCACCTCGTCGAGGAAGAGGGAGCCGCCGTCGGCGACCTCGAACTTCCCCGCGCGGTCGCGCACGGCGCCGGTGAAAGCTCCCGTCACGTGCCCGAAGAGCTCGCTCTCGGCGACCGACTCCGGGAGCGCCGCGCAGTTGACGTGGATGAGCGCCTCCTCGTGGCGTCGCGACCCGGAATGGACCTGCCGGGCGACGAGCTCCTTGCCGACCCCCGTCTCGCCCGTCACGAGGACCGGGAGGTCGGACGCGGCGACGACGGAGATCTCGGAGAGGAGGGTCACGATCGCGGGGCTCTTCCCGAGGATCGCCGCACCGCTCGTCTCGTCGGCGCTCCGCTGCAGCTCCCGGGCGACGCGCGTCCCGCGCTCGGCCTTCTTCTCGAGCGCCTCGATGAGCGACGCCGTCCGGAGCGCGGCCCCCGCGAGGGCGCCGAGCGTCGCGAGGAGACGGGTGTCGAGGCCGTCGAAGGCGTGCGGGTCGAGGGCGTCCGCCGTCAGGGCGCCGACGACCTCCCCCCCGGAGGTGAGGGGACACCCGAGGCAGGCGTGGATCCGCTCGAGCGCGTGCGGGTCGGCGGTGAGCAGGCCGTCGAAGGGGTCGGGAAGCAGGCTGTCGGGCGGAAAGCGGACGGGCGCGGTGGCCCTCAGGATCGCCTCGAGGCGCGGGTGGCGGTGCCTCGGGTAGGGCCGCTCGAGAGCGGCCGGAACGAGCCCGTGCGCCGCGAGGGGAACGAGCTCGTCCCCCTGGAGCCGCAAGAGGCAGGCGGCGTCGAACGGCACGAGCCGCCTCACGGCCGCGAGGAAGCGCTCGTAGCGGTCGAGCGCGCCGAGCGACGCCGTCAGGTCGCGTCCGATCTCCAGGAGGACCTCGAAGGCGTCTGGTTGTGATCCTGACGACAGCGTTGCGATCTCCACGACACCCCCTGCTGTGATCTTCATAACACGCTGGCGCAAGCCTCTGTCTCTCCATGCCTTGGGAAAGGGCACGGGGCGTGCACAGGCGTGGACGGAGGCCGACATGAACACCCCGCTCCAGCCCGAATCGACCCTCGCCGACCTCGCCGTCACATTCCCGGCCGCCTCCCGCGTCTTCCGCCGCCACGGCCTCGACTACTGCTGTCACGGACGCCGCCCCGTCTCCGAGGCCTGTGCCGAGCGCGGCCTCGACGCCGCGTCGCTGCTCTCCGAGATCACCTCCGAGGCCCGCCCTTCCTCCGACGCCGGCCGCTGGTTCGACCGGCCTCTCCCCGAGATCGTCGACAGGATCGTCTCCTGGTACCACGCGCGCCTCCGCGCCGAGCTGCCGCTCCTCCTCCAGATGGCGCGGAAGGTCGAGGCGGTCCACGCCGGGAAGGAGAGCGTGCCGCGAGGGCTCGCCGAGCATCTCGAGGACCTGACGCGCGAGCTCCTCGACCACCTCGAGAAGGAGGAGCAGGGCCTCTTCCCCGCCCTCCGCTCCGGGCGGGGCGGGGCTCCCGCGGTGACGATCATCGCCCTCGAGCGCGAGCACGAGGACGTCGCGCTCGCCCTGCAGAAGACGCGCGAGCTGACGACGGACCTCGTGCCGCCAGCCGAGGCCTGCACGACCTGGCGCGCGCTCTACCTCCGCCTCGACGAGCTCGAGGAGGAGCTGATGGAGCACGTCCACCTCGAGAACAACGTCCTCTTCCGCCGCGCCCTGTGCGCGACCCTCTGAATCGAAAGGACAGCATGAGCACGACCACCCCGGTCCAGGACTCGCGCCGCTGGGCGCTCCTCGGCGGCGTCCTCCTCTTCACGTTTCTCGTCCTCGGCTTCTTCGGCCGCGAGGTCTACCGCCAGGCCCCCCCGATCCCCGAGCGCGTCGTCACGACGGACGGCACGACGCTCATGACGAAGGACGACATCCTGACGGGCCAGCAGGTCTGGCAGTCGGCGGGCGGCCAGCAGCTCGGCTCGATCTGGGGCCACGGCGCGTACCAGGCCCCCGACTGGACGGCAGAACAGCTCCACCGTGAAGCCACGACGCTCCTCGACGTGCGGGCGGAGATGGAGGGGGCGAAGGACTTCGCGTCCCTTCCCGTCGACCGGCAGGCCGCGCTGAAAGCCGCGCTCGTACGTGAGATGCGGACGAACTCTTACGACGCCGCGACGGGCACGGTGACGATGTCGCCCGAGCGGGCCGAGGCCCTCCGGCGCGTCGCCGCCCACTTCGACGCCCTCTTCGGCGGAGCCCCGGAGCTGAAGGCGCTCCGGCAGGACTACGCGATGTCGGAGTCGACCGTCCCCGACGCCGGGCGGCGGAAGAGCCTGACGGCCTTCTTCTTCTGGACCAGCTGGGCCGCGACGACCGAGCGCCCGGGACAGTCCATCACCTACACGAACAACTGGCCGCACGAGCCCCTCGTCGAGAACCACCCGTCGAGCGCGAACGTCGTCTGGTCGTTCGTCTCGATCGTGCTCCTCCTGGCCGGGATCGGCGCCGTCGTCTGGTGGCAGGCGTTCCGAGAGAAGCCCGAGCCGCCGGTCACGCCTCCGGCCGCGGACCCGTTCGCCGGCATCGCTCTCACGCCCTCGATGCGCGCCTGCGGAAAGTACGTCGGCACCGTCCTCGCGCTCCTCGCCGTGCAGGTCGGCCTCGGCGCGCTCACCGCGCACTACACCGTCGAGGGGCAGGCGCTCTTCGGCCTTCCCGTCGGGCAATGGCTCCCCTACTCGCTCACCCGCACCTGGCACGTCCAGACGGGCGTGTTCTGGATCGCGACCGCCTTCCTCGCGGCGGGCCTCTTCCTGGCGCCCGTCATCGGCGGGCACGAGCCGAAGTTCCAGCGTCTCGGCGTGAACGTCCTCTGGAGCGCGCTCCTCCTCGTCGTCGCCGGGTCGCTCACCGGGGAGTACCTCGCGATCCACCAGGTCCTCCCTCTCGACCTCAGCTTCTGGCTCGGCCACCAGGGGTACGAGTACGTCGACCTGGGGCGCGCGTGGCAGATCGCCCTCTTCGTCGGGCTCGTCCTCTGGCTCGTCCTCATGCTCCGCGCGATCCTCCCGGCCGCCCGCCGCCGCGACGACGCCCGCTCGCTCGTCCTGATGTTCACGGGCGCGACGACCGCCATCGGCCTCCTCTACGGCGCCGGCTTCTTCTTCACGGCGAAGACGCACCTCTCCGTCATGGAGTACTGGCGCTGGTGGGTCGTCCACCTCTGGGTCGAGGGCTTCTTCGAGGTCTTCGCCACCGCGGCGATCGCCCTCCTCTTCGCGAAGCTCGGCCTCGTCGAGAAGAGGCACGCGGGCGCGGCCGTCATCGCCTCCTCGGCGCTCTTCCTCTTCGCCGGCATCCCCGGCACGTTCCACCACCTCTACTTCAGCGGCACCCCCGTCTCCATCCTCGCCGTCGGCGCGAGCTTCAGCGCGCTCGAGGTCGTCCCGCTGACGCTCATCGGCCTCGAGGCCTGGAAGACGAGCCGCCTCCAGACCGCGGCCCCGTGGATGAGCGCCTACCGGTGGCCGATCCGGTTCTTCGTCGGCGTCGCCTTCTGGAACCTCGTCGGCGCCGGCGTCTTCGGCTTCCTCATCAACCCGCCGATCGCCCTCTACTACATGCAGGGCCTCAACACGACGCCCGTCCACGCCCACACCGCCCTCTTCGGCGTCTACGGCCTCCTCTCGCTCGGTCTCGTCCTCGTCGTCGCGCGGAAGCTCTCGGGCGTCCGCCCCTGGAAGGAAACCCAGCTGAAGCTCGCCTTCTGGGCGATGAACGTCGGCCTCGCGGCGATGGTCGTCCTCAGCCTCCTTCCCATCGGCCTCGCGCAGACCTGGGCGAGCGTCGAGCACGGCCTCTGGTACGCCCGCAGCGCCGACTTCCTCCAGCTCCCCGCGCTCCAGACGCTCCGCTGGCTCCGCATCGTCGGCGACACGGTCTTCCTCGGCGGCGTCGCCCTCCTCCTCTGGTTCTTCGTGGGGCTCCTCACGGGGTGGAGCTACGAGAAGGCCGAGGACCGGGCATTCGACCCGAACGACGCGCTCCCGGAAAACGCGTAGACGAACGGCACGAAGGAGAGACACAATGAACCGCTTCGCTTCGCTGGCCTTCCCGGCCGCCACCCTTGCCGCGGCCCTCCTCGTCTCCGCTCCCGTGGCCGAGGCCCACTGCGACTCGGTCGACGGCCCGGTCGTCGTCGACGCGAGGGCCGCGCTCGGCGCGGGCGACGTCGCCCCGGTCCTGAAGTGGATCTCGGCTGCCCAGGAGCCGGAGGTCCGCGACGCGTTCCAGAGGACCCTGGCCGTCCGGAAGCTCGGCCCCGACGCGCAGCAGCTCGCGGACACGGCCTTCTTCGAGACTCTCGTGAGGCTCCACCGTGAGACGGAGGGGTTCCCCTACACCGGGCTGAGGAAGGGAGGCAGCGAGCCCGCCTTCATCGGCAAGCTGGAAACCGCGCTCTCGACCGGCTCCGTCGACGACTTCGCGAAGCTCGTCGGCGAGCACGCGGCCGCGGGGATCAGGGCGAAGTTCGCGACGGCGCTCGAGGCGAGGAAGAAGGTCGACAGGACGCCGGCCGAGGGGCGCGTCTACGTCGCCGCCTACGTCGACCTGATGCACTACACGAAGTCCATCGTCGAGGCGGTCCACGCCGAGAAGGGGACGAACGGAACCCCGGGCGGGGCCCGGGCGAAGGCGCCCGGACACTCCTGCGACTGAGGCCGCCCCTCGAGCAGGCATCGGAGAAAGGCCGGCCCTCGCGGGCCGGCCTTTCGTTCCGGGGGCGGCCAGGCCCTCTCGAGTGAACGGCGCCCGGGCCGTCCCCGACGGCCCGGCTCTCTCCGTCGTGCGTCCCGGCCGGGCCGGGGCCCCTCCCGTCAGGCGCCGCGCTTCATCGCGGCGAGAGCCGCCCCCGCGAGGCCGAGGGCCAACGCCGCCAGCCCGAGCGGGGAGAGCGCCGGGACCTGGGCGCCCGCGATGAGGTTGCAGCTGCCGGAGAGATCCCAGATCGTCTGCTGCGGCAGGCCGTTCCCGGCGTTGCTGACGAGCAGGAACCGGATCGGGTTCCGGACCGGCGCGGTGGTGTAGGCGAAGGTCTCGGTCTGGCCGCTGATGATGGTTCCGACCGGCGCCGGGAAGGCGAAGGACAGCAGGACCGTTCCGTCGGCATCCGTGATGCGGCCCGTGTACGCCTCCTGGTTCGCGCCGGTGTTGTCCCGATCGAAGGTGACGGCCTCGTACGTGACGACGAACGAGTCGCACCCTGCCGTGAACCCCGTGACCTGCCCTCCCGTCACCGCGAGCGACGCCGGGGAAAGGAAGAGAAGCCCCGTGACGAGGACCGCGAGGAGCCCGAACCCACCCTTGCGCATTCCACCCTCCCGCCTTTCCGATTCCCGCGAGGAGAAAGGCTACCACTCCCCGGCGGACCGGGCGCCCCGTCGAGGACGGGCTCAACCCTTCGGCGGAGGGCGCCGGGAGCCCTCCGACGCCGCGCGGCCGAAACCGTCTCTCAGTCCCTGCGCGCCGCCCCACGCTCGTCGAGAAGCGGCCCGACGGTCGAGAGTGGGAGGCGCGCGCCGGCGAGGAGGTCGTCGACGCAGCGGAGGACGAGGCCGGACCGGGTCGGCCCCTCGGCGAGCTCTTCGCGCGTGACCCAGCGGCAGCCGAGGATGTCCGGGTCGAGTGGCCGGGCCCCGGCGTCGCCCGGCACCGTTCCGGCGAAGCAGACGCGGCAGTAGTCGCGCCCGTCGCGGGCGCGGAGCTGGTAGACGCCGACGAGCGCGGTCGGTGTCAGCGCGAGCCCGGTCTCCTCCAGCGTCTCGCGGACGACCGCGTCGAGGGTCGCCTCGCCCGCCTCGACGTGACCCGCCGGCTGGTTCCAGACGACCCCGCGGCCGCCCGGGTCTCTCTCCTCCACGACGAGGAACTTGCCGTCCCGCTCGACGACGGCCGCGACCGTGAGGCGCCACGTCATGCCGGCTCTCCTTCCCGACCCAGTCTAGGGCCCTGGCCCTCGCCCCGCGCCTCGCCGAGGGGTTAGGCTCCCTGACGAGGTACGACATGCCGTACGCCATCCGGTTCCACGAAACGGGCGGCCCCGAGGTCCTCCGCTGGGAGGAGGTCGAGGTCGGCTCCCCCGGTCCGGGCGAGGCCCGGGTCCGCCAGGCCGCCGTCGGGCTCAACTTCATCGACACCTACTACCGGAGTGGCCTCTACCCGCTCCCCCTCCCCGCCGTTCCCGGCTCCGAGGCCGCCGGGGTCGTGACCGCCGTCGGGCCCGGCGTCACCGAGGTGACGCCCGGCGACCGCGTCGCCTACGCCGGGCCGGTCGGCGCCTACGCCGAGGAGAGGCTCGTCGCCGCGCACCGCCTCGTTCCCCTTCCCGACGACGTCGACGATCGCGCCGCGGCCGCCGCGATGCTGAAGGGAATGACCGCGCAGTACCTCCTCCGGAGGACGCACCGCGTCGAGCGGGGCGAGACGATCCTCCTCCACTCCGCGGCCGGCGGCGTCGGCCTGATCGCGGCGCAGTGGGCGAAGAGCCTCGGGGCGACCGTGATCGGGACCGTCTCGACCGACGCGAAGTCCGCGCTCGCGCGCGAGGCGGGCTGCGACCACGTCGTCGTCACGTCGCGCGAGGACTTCGTCGCCCGCGTGAAGGAGATCACGGGGGGCGCAGGGGTCCGGGTCGTCTACGACGGCGTCGGGAAGGACACGTTCGAAGGCTCCCTCGACTGTCTCGCGCCGCTCGGGCTGATGGTCTCCTACGGGAACGCCTCGGGGCCCGTGGCGCCGATCTCCCCTCTCCTCCTCTCGCAGAAGGGATCCCTCTTCCTGACGCGCCCGACGCTGATGGCCTACACGGCGAGGCGGGAGGACCTCCTCGCGACGGCTGCCGACCTCTTCGAGGTCCTCCGCTCCGGCGCGGTGAAGGTGAGGATCGACGCCACCTGGCCGCTCCGCGAGGCGGCCGGCGCGCACGAGGCCCTGGAATCGCGCAGGACGACCGGCTCGACCGTCCTGCTCACCTGACCGCCCCACCCTCGTCGCCGACGGCCCGCGTCGATCGAGGCCGCGAGTCTCCCGAGGCGGGCCTGGGAATCGAGATAGGGGGCGGCGGCGGGTGGCCGCCGCTGCCCTCCCACACCACCGGACATGCGGGTCCGCATCCGGCGGTTCGGTCGGTTGAGGTCACGGGGCGAGCCGGGGGACGCCCAGCTCGTCGAAGAATCGGTTCGTCAGGACCGAGTTCAGCAGCCGGGCCGAGTTGCGCCACCAGCGTCGGGTGTTCGCGGCGACCCGGGCTGCCGTGTCCGAAGAGGCGCCTCGCGCCTTCATCTCGCGGTAGACCGTTTTCCCCCGCTTCCACTGCTTCAGCTGTAGGCACCGCAGCCGGTGGCGGACCCACCCGTCGAGGTCACGGAAGGCTCCCGGCGTCTCGGCCTGCTGGAAGTTCTGCCTCACCCGTTTCAGCGCCGCCTTCAGGTTCGCCTTCTCGACGACCTCTTCCACGAGGCGTTCCGTCCCCGAGCGCTCGTCTCCTCTCGTCGCCCGAAGGGCTTCTCCACTGCCGTCCGCACCGCGGGCTTCACCCGCGTCCCCGTACGGCGGCTCGAGCTGTCCGCTCGTCTTCTGGAGCCGTGCCCTCCCGAGATTCAAGGCCGCCTCGCTCTCCCTTCCGTTCGGCCCTTCACCGCCCTTGTGCGGCTACTACGGCCTCTGCTGACTCCTCGCCACGCCGGCTTCTACGGCGTCGCCCTCTCAGGCACGAGGCGAGGTCTCCCCAGATAAGAGCCTCCACCTTCCCCGCACAACCGCCGGATCTACGCCCCCTCCCTCTGGTCACGGGAGCTTCGCGACTTCATGCTCGCTCGCCCCGGGAGACATCGCCTCATATCCGGTCTCTGTTCGTCGGCTCGCGGGTCTCGCTCCACGCTTCTTTCAGACGGTCGCTCGCGCTTCCGCCCTTGCGCTTCGCTCGGGTCGGTGTGACCTCCTTCCCACGGCTGCTACCCCAGCTGGCGGTGGCTCGTGCTGGGCATACACGCAACGGCCCGGCGCCTTCGCGCCGGGCCGTCCGGACCTGGCCTTCTCGAGGGAGGCGCGCCCCGCGGCGACCGCCTCCGTGCCCCCGTCCGTGCTATCGGACGATCCCGCCCACCGGCTCGTACCGAATCGGGAGGTACTCCGGGAACCACATCGCGCGACGGACCGCCTCCTCGAGGTTGACGAGAGCCTCCGGATCGGCGTGCCCCTCCTTGACCGCCCGCCGGATGACGGCGCACGCGACCGAGTGCGAGCAGTCGCGAATGGTCGTGAGCTGGGGGTAGACGGCCGACTCGGCGATGTCCGCCTCCGTGACGTGCGTCGCGAGGGCTCTGGCCGCTTCGAGGAACATGCCGTCGCTGACGTGTCGCGCCTTGCTGACGCAGACCCCGAGACCGATGCCGGGGAAGATGAAGGCGTTGTTGCACTGGCCGATCCGGTGCTTCACCCCGTTGTGGACGACCGGAGCGAACGGGCTCCCCGTCGCGACGATGGCCCGACCGTCCGACCAGGCGACCGCCTGCTCGGCCGTGCACTCGGCCTTCGAGGTCGGGTTCGAGATCGGGAAGACGAGCGGCCGCTCGTTGATCGCCGCCATCTTCCGGACCAGGGCCTCGGTGAAGGTCCCCGGCGTCGCGGAGACGCCGATGAGGATCGTCGGCTTCGCGTTGTCGATCGTCTCCTCGAGCGTGATCTTCGCGGGGTCCGCGACCTTCCATCCCGCGAGCTCGGCGCGGTCGCGGGCGAACTCCTTCTTGAAGCCCTCGAGTCCCTCGCGGTCCGAGACGGCGAGCCCCTTCGTGTCGCAGGTCCAGACGCGCCTGCGCGCCTCGCCGACCGGCACCCCTTCCTCGACGAGCGCCGAGACGAAGAGCTCCGCGATGCCGTGCGCCGAGGCGCCGGCGCCGGCGAAGACGAGGCGGTGGTCGCTCATCTTCCCGCCGGTGAGGCGGAGCGCGCCGAAGATGCCGGCGACGACGACCGCGGCCGTCCCCTGGATGTCGTCGTTGAACGTGAGCAGCTCGTTGCGGAAGCGCTCGAGCTGGAAGATCGCGTTGTCCTTCAGGAAGTCCTCCCACTGGAGGAGGACGTTCGGGAAGACCTTCTTCACCGCCGCGACGAACCGGTCGATGAAGTCCTGGTACTCCGCGCCACGGACCCTGTGCTGGCGGAGGCCGACGTAGAGCGGGTCGGCGAGCCTCTCCTCGTTGTTGGTGCCGACGTCGAGGGTGATCGGGAGCGTCGAGTAGGGCGAGATTCCCGCGCAGGCCGTGTAGAGGCAGAGCTTGCCGATCGGGATCCCCATACCGCCGGCGCCCTGGTCTCCGAGACCGAGGATCCGCTCGCCGTCCGTCACGACGATCACCGACGGCTCGGTCGCGTGGTAGTTCCTGAGGATCTTCTCGATGTTGTGCTTCTGGTCGATGCCGATGTAGAGGCCGCGCCCGCGCCGGAAGATGTGGGAGAACTTCTGGCACGCCTCGCCGACGGTCGGCGTGTAGACGATCGGGAGCATCTCGTCGACGTACTCGTGGAGGAGGCGGTAGTAGAGGACCTCGTTCCGGTCGTGGAGGCTGGCGAGGTAGATGTACTTCT
>CAZNSS010000009.1:0-22447 GCA_964575465.1 uncultured Holophagales bacterium
CGGGGCACCCGGCCTGGCACTTGACCTGTGCTTTCCAGTCGGACAGGGCCGGGATTCGCGCCCGAATCGACATGATCGCTCTCCCTGTGGTCGGGAGAATGGTTCCGGCGCTCCCGGTCCGGTATGACGCAGGTCATGTCACACGATGGAAAGGGGGAGCCGGGGCCGCCGATCCTCGGCCCCGGCTCCCGGGACTCGGCCGGGGAACCACGGCCTCGCCCGGCCTCGGCACTCTCCCGCGTGAAGAGGATGGGGTGCGACGGCAGCCGGCTTCCCACCGAATCCCGAGGAGCGCTCATGGAATCCGCTGGCGCGGCGAGACCGAGCCCACCTCCATCGGCCGGCGTGGAGGCCGGGGCTTCTGCGGTAGTCTGAACCGTCGCGGCAGCGTACGACAGCAGGAAGGGCGGCCAATGAACGGGAGCCGTCTCGGGCACTACGAGATCGTCGGGCGCCTCGGGTCGGGGGGAATGGGCGTCGTCTGGGAGGCGCGCGACACCCGGCTCGACCGGCTCGTCGCCGTCAAGACGCTTCCCGCCGAGGCGACGGGCGACGCGCAGGCTCGCGAGCGCCTCTTTCAGGAAGCCCGCGCCGCCGCGGCACTCGACCACAGGAACGTCTGCACCGTCCACGACGTCGGCGAGACCGACGAGGGCGGCCTCTACGTCGTGATGGCGCTCTATCGCGGTCGCTCGCTGAAGGAGCGGATCGCGGCCGGTCCCATCCCTGCCGAAGAGGCGCTGGACCTCGCAGCGCAGGCCGCCGAGGGTCTCGCCGCCATCCACTCGCGGGGAATCCTCCATCGCGACGTCAAGCCTGCGAACCTGTTCGTCACGGAGATCGGCGAGGTGAAGGTCCTCGATTTCGGACTGGCGCTCGCCGCGACGGCGGCACGCCTGACCGCCGCCGGTACGGTGATCGGCACCCTCGCCTACATGCCTCCGGAGCAGCTCCGCGGAGAAGAGATAGGGCCCGCTGCCGATCTCTGGGCGCTGGGCGTCACGCTCTTCGAGATGCTCACAGGACAGCTCCCTTTTCCTTCCGGCAACCAGGGCGAGCTCGTGAACGCGATCCTCAACCACCCGCCCATGTCTCTCTCCGGGATGCGTCCCGGCCTGCCGGACGAGGTCGCGAAGCTCGTCGAGCGGTGCCTGGAACGAGACCCCGAGGCGCGTGCCTCGAGCGCCGCCGCGCTCGCGGCCTCCCTGAAGCGGATTCTCGGGAGGCCGGTCTCCGGGCCCCGTGCGCGCGAGGGAATCGAGGAGTCCGGGAAGACCGTCGCCCTCTCGAGCGCCGCAGCGGCGAGGGATTCGGGAGCTTCCTCCTCGGCCCCTGCCTCCTCGGGCGAGGCGCCGGAGCTGAAGCTCTACGAGCATTGCGCCCGCGGGCGGCAGCTCGTCCAGGAGATGGGGCTGGGGGGCTTCGAGCGTGCCCGGGAGGAGCTCGCGAAGGCTCTCGCGATCGACCCAGACCACCCGTCCGCCCACGCCACTCTCGGCATGCTCCACCTGATGCGGCACATTGCGGGGTCCGATCTGTCCGACCTCGAGAACGGCCTCTCCCACCTCGGCACTGCGCTCGCCCGCGAGCCCTCACTGGGCGATGCGCACGTCTGGTCGTGCTACGGCCTCGCACGGCAGTCGCGGTTCGCGGACGCGGAGGCCGCCGGTCGCCGGGCGATCGAGCTCGAGCCGGAGAATCCGCTGGCTCCGTACTTCCTCGCTGTCGCCCTGTGGCAGGTCGGTGTCGTGGCCTTCGCCACGGAGGGCTGGGAAGAGGCTGTCGCGCTTCTCGCCCGCGCAACGGAGCTGGCGCCGGGCTTCGAACCCCCGTACTCGGTGGCAGCCGACCTGCAAATGCGCTTCGGTCGCTGGAAGGCGGCGCGCGAGGCGGCCGCAGCCGCCGTGGCGATCGAGGAGAGCGGTGAGTTCGAGCTGACACGTTTCGTCGGCGGCCATGCGGCGCTCGGCTGGGCCCAGCTGCGGGACGGCCGCGTCGACGAGGCGGAGACGGCGTTCGAGAAGGGGGTCCGTTCGACCGAGGCGGACGACCACGTCTACGCGCGTGCGTACTGCGCGCTGGCGCGTTGCGGCCTGGGCGAGGTGCAGCTGCGCCGCCGCCGGTACGACGAGGCGCTCGCCGCGTTCCGCCGTGCCGCCGAGTACGCGATGGCCAACCCGGCCACGCTGGGAATCGGCTGGTTCGTGGCCCGTGCCCGAATCGGCCTGGCCCGCTGCTTCCGTGGCCTCGGCATGGGTCGCGAGGAACGGGAGGAGCTGTGCCGGGGGAGAGAGCTCGTCGCCGCGAAGACCGGGTTCGACTTCCGGACGGTGTGGCTCTGCGGCGAGGGTGAGCTCCGCTTCGAGCTCGCGACGTACGAGGCCTCGGCCCACCACCCGGACGAGGCCGCCAGGGAGCTCGCGGAAGCGGTCCGTTGCGGCTGGCGGGCGCTGCCGCGCCTCGAGAGCGAGCCCGCATGGGCCAGGCTGCGGGCGCGGCCGGACGTTCTCGCGGCCGTGTCCCCGATCGTTCGCCCGGCCGGATGACGACGATCATGGAAGCCCTGTCCGCCGGTGCGTAGTATGTCGCGATGGAGAACGCCGGCGCTCCGCCCTCCTCCTCGTCGTGGGTGCGGGACCTCCTGGAACCCGCTGTTGCGGCGGCCGCGACGGTGCTCCTCCTCTTCCTCGTCTTCGAGGGGCTCGAGCAGTCGTGGGTGCAGAGCGAGTCCTCCCGGCGGCTTCTGCACTACGCACGGGGTGTCTCGGCCGGCCTCGTGACGGCCATGGTCGTGGGGGTCCTGGGCTATCGCCAGCACAAGGCGAGGGCCCGGCTCCTGCGCGAGGAGGCGGCCCGGCGCGCCACGGAGGCGCGCGACGTGAGGGCCCTTCTCGGCTTCATCGTGGACGCCACGCCCTCCGGCCTGGTCGTCCTCGATCCGGACTACCGCGTCGTGCGAGCCAATCGCACCGCCGAGGTCGTGCACGGGCCGGGCCTGGCGGGACGTCTCTGTCACGACGCCCTGGCCGCGTGCGCGACGAGGTGCGACGAGTGTCCCGCAGCCGCGACGTTCGCCGACGGGACGGCGAGGACCTGCGCGCGTCCGCATACCGACCCGCGGACCGGTGAGGTGCTGGCGGTGGAGAGCCACCCGCTCGACCTGCCCGACGGACGCCGGCACGTCCTCCTCGTCGAGCGCATCGTCACCGAGCAGAAGAAGCTCCAGGCTCGCCTCGTGCACCAGGAGAAGATGGCGGCCTTCGGGCTCCTGGCCGCCGGGGTCGCGCACGACCTCGGCAACCCGCTCGCGTCGATCGAGGCGCAGCTTCAGCTCCTGGACGGAACGCGCCTCGACGACGAGCCGGCCGCCGTCATGGCGACGGTGCGGCAGGAAGTGGGCCGCCTGGGCCGGATTCTCCGGGAGCTCGTCGACTTCGCACGGCGCCGCCGGGACGAGGCGACGCTCGTCTCGGTGCAGGCCGTGACGGAGGACGCGCTGCGCCTCCTGAGACACGACCGCCGAACCCGGAACGTGACGGTCCGAACGAGCTTCGACCCGGAGGCGCCCCCGGTGAAGATGGTCGAGGACCACCTGATGCAGGTCGTCCTCAACCTCCTCCTGAACTCCGTCGACGCCATGCCCGACGGCGGAACGCTCCACCTCGAGGTGACGCCCTCCGGCCGTGACGTGGCGCTCCGCGTCCACGACACGGGCTCCGGGATGGACCGGGCCGTCCTCGCGCGGTGCTTCGAGCCGCTCTTCACCACGAAGGGTCCGGGCCAGGGGACGGGCCTGGGTCTCAGCATCTCCCGAGACATCCTCCTCGAGGCCGGAGGCCAGATCGAGCTGCACAGCACGGTGGGACGCGGCACGACGGCCGTCGTGTCGCTGCCCGCGGCCATCGTGGAACCGGCCCCGGCCGAGCGCGGGCGGGCCGCGTGAACGAGCCCACGGGACGCCTCCTGATCGTGGAGGACGAGCGTGCCCAGCGCGACGCCCTGGTGCAGTACCTCTCGCGCCGGGGGCACCACGTCGTCGGGGTCTCGACGGGCGAGGAGGCGCTCGAGCGCCTGGCCGTCGAGAGCTTCGGGCTCCTCGTCACCGACCTTCGCCTGCCGGGGGCCGACGGGCTCACCGTGGTCCGGCGGGCCAGGGAGCTGGACGAGGAGATGGGCGTCCTGCTGACGACGGCCTTCGCGTCCGTCGAGTCGGCCGTCGAGGCGCTCCGTCTCGGCGCGCACGACTACCTCCTGAAGCCGCTCATCCTGGAGGAGCTGGCGCGCAAGGTGGCGAACCTCCTGGCTCACGGAGAGCTCGTGCGTGAGAACGCGCGCCTGCGCCGGATGCTGAACGACCGGGGCCCGGAGAACGAGATCGTCGCCGTCTCGGCCGGGATGCAGGAGGTCCTCGGCTGGGTCCGCCGTGCCGCCGGCTCGCGGGCGACGGTCCTCGTGAGCGGGGAGACCGGTACCGGCAAAGAGGTCGTCTCGCGGTCGATCCACCGGCTCGGCGCCGGGCGTGACGAGCCATTCCTGGCCGTGAACCTCGCGGCCCTGCCGGACACGCTGGTCGAGAGCGAGCTCTTCGGGCACGAGCGCGGGGCCTTCACCGGGGCCGAGAAACGGCGGGAGGGGCTGCTGCGGGCGGCGGGTCGCGGGACGGTCTTCCTCGACGAGATCGCGGAGCTGTCCCTGCCGGCGCAGGCCAAGCTCCTGCGCGCGCTCGAGGCGCGGGAGGTGCAGCCCCTCGGGAGCGACCGCACCGCACCGTTCGAAGCCCGTCTCATCGTCGCGACCCACCGCCGCCTCGTGGACCTCGTGGAGACGCACGAGTTCCGGGAAGACCTGTATTACCGCCTCGCGGTGCTCGAGATTCACGTTCCTCCGCTCAGGGAGCGGCGCGAGGACGTGCCGGGCCTCGTCCAGAGACTGCTCCTCCGGAGCGCCCAGCGCAGCGGCATCCCCGTCCCGGTGGTGACGGCCGGCGCCATGCGGGCGCTCTGTCAGTACCTCTGGCGGGGGAACGTGCGCGAGCTCGCGAACGTGCTCGACCGCGCGCTCATCCTCGCCGACGACGGCCGGATCGACGTCGAGCAGATTCCGTCCGACGTTCGGAGCGCCGGAGGTCCGGACCTCGACCTGACACAGGCGATCGATCGATTCGAACGGGGCTACATCGCGATGGCGCTGCGCCTGTCGGGAGGGAACCGCGAGAAGGCCGCCGAGGGCCTCGGCATCTCACCGGCGACGCTCTACCGCCGGCTCGAGCGCTTCGGGCTCAAGGGCAGCGAGACGAGCCGGATTCGCGGCTGAGTCGGAGGCGCGTCTCTCAATCCTGACGAGCCGGAGGCCGGCTTCCTCTCAGAAGTGAGAGCCCCGGGGACGGCCGGAGCCGTCCTGAACGGGTCCCGGCGGTGGTACGTCCCTTGCCTTTCCTCCGAGGTCGACGCGGCGCTCAAGCCGGCTCACGAGGAAGGGAAACGAGTGCGACCAGCTCTCCTCTGGATCCTGCCCCCTCTTCTTCTCACCGCCCCTCTCGCGGCTCGGGCGCCGGCCGAGCCGGCGACGCAATCTGCGCCGTCGAGCGGCCCAGGCGCGACGGCCCCGACGGCCGCGGCCGTCGTCGCACCGCCGCAGTCACCAGCCGAGGACCTCTTCGCCAGGAAGTGCGGCTCGTGCCACACGGTGGGCAAGGGCGTCCGCGTCGGACCGGACCTGAAGGACGTCGCCAAGAGACGGAGCCGGACCTGGCTCGAGTCGTTCGTGAAGGCGCCGAGCGCCCTCCTCGACAGCGACCCCGATGCGCGGAACCTGCTCGCCGAGTTCAAGGGCGTCCGGATGCCTGACCTCGGCCTCTCCGACGCGGACGCCAGGATGCTCGTGGACCTCGTGGTCCGCTGCTCGACGGAGCCGTGCAACCTCTCTGGAAAGTTCGTCGCCGCGACGACCGCCACCCCCAGAGACATGGCGATCGGCCGCGAGCTCTTCCTGGGCCTCAAGCCGATGAAGGCCGGCGGCGCTCCGTGCGTCTCGTGTCACACCGTGAGGGGATCGAAGAGCCTTCTCGGCGGGGGGCGCCTCGCGAAGGACCTCACCAACGTTTTCGCGCGTCTCGGAGACGAGGGGCTCGACACCGCCCTGAAGAGCCCCGCATTCCCGCTCATGAAAAGAGTCTTCGCGGACCACCCGATCGAGGCGAGCGAAGCCTTCTCCCTCAGGGCATACCTCTACCAGGCGAACCTGGGCGGGGAGCCGGCCCGGGACGACTCGTGGAGCGTGACCCTGGCGGGCGGGCTCGGGTCGCTCGCCGTCCTCGTCGCCCTGAACGCCGCCTGGGGACGCCGGCTCCGCGGCGTACGACGGCCCCTCATGCGGCGTCGCGAGATCGGGAAGGAGCATCGGTCGTGAAGTGGATCAAGGACCTCGTCAGCCCGAAGACCCGTTCCTGGGAGGAGTTCTACCGGAACCGCTGGCAGCACGACAAGGTCGTGCGTTCCACCCACGGGGTGAACTGCACGGGCGGCTGCTCGTGGAACATCTACGTCAAGGAAGGGATCGTCACCTGGGAGATGCAGGCCCTCGACTATCCCCTCCTCGACCGATCGCTCCCGCCGTACGAGCCGCGAGGCTGCCAGCGCGGCATCTCCTATTCCTGGTACCTCTACTCGCCCATCCGGGTGAAGTACCCGTACATCCGCGGTGCGCTCCTCGACCTCTGGACCGAGGCGAGGAAGAAGCACCAGGACCCGGTCGACGCATGGGCGTCGCTCCAGGCCGACCCGGAGCAACGGAGCCGCTACCAGCGGGCGCGAGGCAAGGGGGGCTTCCGCCGCGCCCGGCTCGACGAGTGCATGGAGATCATCGCGGCGGCGAACGTCTACACCGCGAAGAAGTACGGCCCCGATCGCGTCGTCGGCTTCTCCCCGATCCCCGCCATGTCCCAGCTCTCGTACGCGGCGGGGTCCCGCTTCCTCCAGCTCTTCGGCGGCGTGAACCTCTCCTTCTACGACTGGTACTGCGACCTGCCTCCCGCTTCGCCCGAGATCTGGGGCGAGCAGACCGACGTGGCCGAGAGCGCGGACTGGTTCAACTCCAAGATGATCGCCGTCATGGGGTCGAACCCGAACATGACGCGGACCCCGGACTGCCATTTCCTCCCCGAGGCCCGGCACAACGGGACGAAGCTCGTGGTCCTCTCTCCGGACTTCTCGCAGGTCTCCAAGTACGCGGACCAGTGGATTCCGCTCCACGCGGGGCAGGACGGCGCGTTCTGGATGGCCGTGAGCCACGTCATCCTGAAGGAGTTCCACGCCGACCGCCCGACCCCGGCGTTCCAGTCGTACCTGAAGCAGTACAGCGACTGCCCGTTCCTCGTGGAGCTGACGCCCACGGCCCGAGGCTACCGGGCCGGGCGGCTCGTCCACGCCGGTCAGCTCGACGCCTACGCGGGCGAGGAGAACGGAGAGTGGAAGTACCTGGTCCTCGACACGATCACCGGCCTTCCGAGGATGCCGGGCGGAGCGGTCGGGCACCGCTGGGGCGAGGCCGACGGGAAGTGGAACCTGAAGCTGGAGGACGCCCGGACGGGTGACCCGATCGACCCGGCGCTGTCGCTCCTCGACCGGAAGGGGGAGGTCCTCCAGGTCGAGTTCGAGCAGTACGAGGCCGAGAACGTCGTCCTTCGGGGCGTGCCGTCGGTCACGCTCGGAACGAAGGACGGAAAGAAGGTCCGGGTCGCGACGATCTTCGACCTCCTGATGGCCCGGTACGGCGTCAGTCGAGGGCTGGCGGGCGAGTACCCCGAGGATTACGACGACGCCGACCTGTCGTACACCCCCGCATGGCAGGAGGAGCTGACCGGGATCGACCGGAAGACCGTCATCAGCTTCGCGCGCGAGTGGGCGAGCACCGCGGAGCGAACGGGCGGGAAGTGCTCGATCATCATCGGGGCCGGGATCAACCACTGGTACCACAACAACCTCATGTACCGGTCGGGCATCGTGGCGCTGATCCTGACCGGCTGCGTCGGGAAGAACGGCGGCGGTCTGAACCACTACGTGGGCCAGGAGAAGCTGGCGCCGGTCGCGCCGTGGTCCTACATCGCCTTCGCGCGGGACTGGGCGAGCCCGCCTCGCCTCCAGAACGCGCCCTCGTGGCACTACATGCACTGCGACCAGTGGCGCTACGAGGCGGAGTTCACCGAGTACCAGCCGGTCCCCGACGAGCCCTCCCGGACCACCATCGCCAGGGGCCACACCGCCGATCTCCAGGTGAAGGCCGTGAAGAACGGCTGGCTCCCGTTCTTCCCGCAGTGGAACGAGAGCTCGATCGAGGTGGTGAAGAAGGCGCGCGCGAAAGGGGCGAAGACGGAGGCCGAGGTCGTCGCGCACACCGTGGACCGCCTGAAGAAGGGCGACCTGAAGTTCGCCGTCGAGGACCCGGACGCCCCCGAGAACTGGCCGCGCGTCTGGTTCATCTGGCGCGGCAACGCGCTGATGGCGAGCGCGAAGGGGCACGAGTACTTCCTCAAGCACTACCTCGGCACGCACACGAACCTGATCGCCACGGAGAAAGCCCAGGGCAAGGTGGACGACGTGGAATGGCGCGACGCGCCCGAGGGGAAGCTCGACCTCGTCGTCGACATCAACTTCCGGATGGACACCTCGGCGCTCTACTCCGACATCGTCCTGCCCGCCGCGACCTGGTACGAGAAGGCCGACCTCAACTCCACCGACATGCACTCGTTCATCCACCCGCTCTCGGCGGCGGTCCCGCCGGCGTGGGAGTCGCGCTCGGACTGGGACATGTTCCGCAGTATCGCGGGCAGGACGTCCGAGCTCTCGATCCGGCATTTCCCGGAGCCCGTCGAGGACCTGGTGATGACCTCGCTCCAGCACGACACGAACGCCGAGATCTCGCAGCTCGACGTCAGGGACTGGGCAAAGGGGGAGTGCGAGCCGATTCCCGGCAAGACGATGTCGCCGATGAAGATCGTCACCCGCGACTACCGCAGGCTCCACCAGCGCTTCGTCGCGCTCGGCCCGGCCATGAGGGACGGCATCGGCGCCCACGGCGTGAAGCTGAACGTGGCCGACCACTTCGACGAGCTGTTGAGGACGCGGGCCACGGAGACGGTGGACGGCAGGGTCCTGCCGTCGATTCGGGAGGCGGAGCAGGCGGCCGACGTGATCCTGCACCTGGCCCCCGAGACGAACGGCGAGATCGCCTGGGACGGCTACAGGTACCTCGAGAAGAGGACGGGACTGAAGCTGACCGACCTCGCCGAAGGAGCGCGGGCGGCACGGACGACGTACAAGGAGCTCCAGGCGCAGCCACGCCGCATCCTGAACAGCCCGTGCTGGTCGGGGCTCGTCGAGAACGGGCGCGCCTACTCGGCCTTCACGACGCAGGTCGAGAAGCTCCTGCCGTGGCGGACGCTCACCGGGAGGCAGCACCTCTACCTCGACCACCAGGGGTACCTCGACTTCGGCGAGCACCTGCCCGTCTACAAGCCGGTGCCGCGCCCGGCGCAGTACGGCGACCTGAGGGAGAGCATCGACGACGGGCTCCTCCTGAACTACCTGACGCCGCACGGGAAGTGGCACATCCACTCGACCTATTCCGAGAACCACCGGATGCTGACGCTGTCGCGCGGCATCGAGCCGCTCTGGGTGAACGACAGGGATGCCGAGAAGATCGGCATCGCCGACAACGACTGGGTCGAGGTCCACAACGACCACGGCGTGGTCTGCACGCGAGCGGTGGTCTCGGCCCGGATCCCGACCGGCATCTGCATCCAGTACCACGCTCCCGAGCGGACGATCGGGGTGCCGAAGTCGCCGCTGCGGGGCGGACGCCGGGCGGGGGGGCACAACAGCCTGACGCGCATCCGGCTGAAGCCCGTCCTCATGGTGGGCGGCTACGGGCAGTTCACCTACCACTTCAACTACTGGGGCCCTACGGGTGTGAACCGGGACACCTCGGTCCGAGTCCGGAAGCTGTCCAGGGTCGAGCTGTAGGAGCAGGACGATGGATGTACGCGCACAGGTCTCGATGGTCTTCCACCTCGACAAGTGCATCGGCTGCCACACCTGCTCGATCGCCTGCAAGAACATCTGGACGGACCGCAAGGGCGCCGAGTACATGTGGTGGAACAACGTCGAGACGAAGCCGGGGACGGGCTACCCGACGGCCTGGGAGGACCAGGAGAAGTACAAGGGGGGCTGGGAGAAGAACGGGGACAAGCTGGAGGTCCGTGCCGTCGGAAAGGTCCGGGGCGCCATGACGGTCTTCCACAACCCGAACCTCCCGACGATCGACGACTACTACGAGCCCTTCACCTACAGCTACCAGGACCTCTTCGACGCGAAGGAGGGAGCGGACCAGCCGATCGCCAGGCCGATCTCGATGATCACCGGCAAGGAGATGGAGATCGAGGCCGGGCCGAACTGGGACGACGACCTGGGCGGCTCGCCGGTCTACGCGGTGAACGACCCGAACCTGGCCCACGTGTCGCCCGAGGAGCGCAGCGCGCTCTTCGAGGTGCAGAAGCTCGTCTTCTTCTACCTTCCCCGGATCTGCAACCACTGCGTCAACCCGACCTGCGTGGCGGCCTGCCCCTCGGGCGCCCTGTACAAGCGCGGCGAGGACGGGATCGTCCTCCTCAGCCAGGAGCGCTGCCGCGCGTGGAGGTTCTGCGTCACGGCGTGCCCGTACAAGAAGACGTACTTCAACTGGGGCACGGGCAAGAGCGAGAAGTGCATCCTCTGCTACCCGCGCCTGGAGACCGGGCAGGCGCCCGCGTGCTTCCACTCGTGCGTCGGCCGGATCCGCTACTTCGGGATCGTCCTCTACGACGCCGAGAAGATCGAGGAGACCCTGGCGGCCGACGAGAAGGACCTCGTCACGGCGCAGCGCCGGATGATCCTCGACCCGAAGGACCCGGAGGTGATCGCGGCCGCGAAGAAGGCCGGAATCGCCGACGACGTGATCGCCTCGGCGCAGAAGTCCCCCGTCTACAGGTGGGTCGTCGAGTGGGGGCTGGCCCTCCCGCTTCACGCCGAGCACCGGACGCTCCCCATGCTGTTCTACGTCCCGCCGCTCCTCCCCGTGATGGCCGCGAACGGCGAGCAGGGCTACGACACGACGATCGCCGGGGGCTCGGGGGACGAGAAGGGTCCCCGGGATACGACGGTCGGGTTCCTCGGCGCCATCGACAGGTATCGCCTGCCCCTGCAGTACATGGCGAGCCTCTTCGGAGCCGGGAACGAAGGCGTGGTGCGGTACGCGCTCCGCAAGCAGCTCGCGGTGAGGACCTATCGCCGCGCGGTGACCGTGGGCGACGTCACGCTAGAGGACGCGACGAGGCTCCTCGCCGAGGCCGACACCACGGTGGAGGAGGCCGAGGCGATCTACTACCTGACGTCGATCGCCCCGGCGGACGACCGGTTCGTGATCCCGCCGATGCACCGCGAGCAGGCGATCGAGATGCTCGACGAGCCGCTCGCGGCAAAGGGCTTCGCGGGGATGGGCTTCCGCAAGAAGCCGGAGAGAGGCTCGTGAGCCTCGCCGCGACCGAGCCGGCCTGTGTCTCTCGCGCCCTCGGCCTCGTCGCCGCCTCGCTGGACTACCCGGACGGATCCTCCGCGCTCGGCGCCCTCGACGGGGCCGAGCGGACGGAGGACCTCGCGCCCGAGATATCCGCGGCGCTCCGGCAGCTGTCGGGCTGGCTGGCGTCGGCGCCACCGGGCGCGGCCGAGGAGCGCTATTCCGGACTCTTCGACCTGTCGCCGGTCTGCACCCTTCACCTCGGCTATCACCTCTTCGGCGAGTCGTATCAGCGCGGCGCGCTTCTCTCGGGGCTCGTAGCCGAGATGCGGAAGGCGGGCGTCGTGCTGCGCGACGGCGAGCTGTCCGACTACCTGCCGGCCGTCCTGCGGCTCCTCTCCTCGCTGCCGCCCGGGGAGGACCGGGAGACGCTCGTCGACGCGCTCCTTCTCCCCGGGCTCACGCGCATGACGGAAGCCCTGAAGGACACCGACAGCCCGTGGGCCGACCTCCTGCGGGCTCTGCCCTCCTTCCTCGCGCCGCTCGGCGGCGGCGAGCCGCTCCCCCCGCCCGAAAGGGTCGACGACGTCGACCTGGAGGCTGACGCCCTTGCTTAACGTCCTCCTCTTCGCCGCCCTTCCGTACGTCTCGGTCGTTCTCTTTCTCTTCGTGTCGATCCAGAGATACCGGCGGGACCCGTTCACGTTCAGCAGCCTCTCGTCCCAGTTCCTCGAGACGAAGGAGCTCTTCTGGGGGTCGGTTCCGTTCCACCTCGGGATCCTGACGCTCTTCTTCGGGCACCTGGCGGGGTTCCTCTTTCCGCGCGGAATGACGCTCTGGAACCTCGTCCCGATTCGCCTCTTCATCCTCGAGTCGACGGCGCTCGTCGCCGCGCTCCTCACGCTCTTCGGCCTCGGAGCGCTGATCGTGCGTCGCGCCACGGCGTCGCGCCTGCGGGTCGTGACGTCGCCGGCCGACATCCTCGTCTACGTCCTCCTCCTCTTCCAGATCGTCACCGGCCTGTGGGTCGCGCTCGCGCTCCGATGGGGAAGCGCGTGGTACACGCAGACGGTCGTCCCGTACCTCTGGTCCCTCGTCCGCTTCCAGCCCGAGATCCAGCTGATGGTCGACCTGAAGCTCCCGGCGCAGATGCACGTCGTGGGCGCCTTCGTCCTCTTCGGGGCCTTCAGCTTCACGCGGCTCGTCCACGCCCTGGTCGCACCCGTGCCGTACCTCTGGCGTCCGAATCAGCTCGTGGTCTGGAACCGGGCGCGGGGCGAGGCGAAGCGCTGAGAGCCGAGCGGCCGGAGGGAGACGGATGAGCGAGCGGGGGAAGGCCTGGACGGTCCTGACGATGAACACACTGGGGTTCACGGTCTGCTTTGCCGTCTGGATGATGAACGGGGTCCTCGTCACGTTCCTGGTCGACACCAAGGCCTTCGCGTTCGACAAGGCGGAGATGGGGTGGCTGATCGGGCTTCCCGTCCTGACGGGCTCTCTCCTGAGGCTCCCCGCCGGCATCCTGGCCGACCGCTACGGCGGGCGACCCGTCTTCACCGCCGTGCTGCTCGCCTCTGCCGTGGCGGCGTTCTTCACGAGCTTCGCGGACGGCTTCTGGGGCTTCGCCATCGGCGGGCTCGGCTTCGGCATCGCCGGGAGCTCCTTCGCGGTCGGGGTCGCCTACACGTCGACGTGGTTCCCCAAGGAGCAGCAGGGAACGGCTCTCGGCCTCTTCGGGATGGGGAACGTCGGTGCCGCGCTGACGAGCATGACGGCCCCGTCCCTGCTGCAGGCCCTGACGGGGAACGGGGCCCACGTCGAGAGCTGGCGCGCGCTTCCCCGACTCTACGCGGCCGCCCTCGTCGTGACGGCGGTCGTCTTCTGGCTCTTCACGTACACCCGTGAGGGCCTGCCGTCGGCCTCGAAGAGCCTCGCCCAGCGGCTCGCTCCTCTCCGGATCGTGCGGGTGTGGCGATTCGGGCTCTATTACCTCCTCGTCTTCGGCGGCTTCGTGGCGCTCGCCCAGTGGCTGATTCCCTACTACGTGAACGCCTATTCCGTCTCGGTGTCGGCGGCCGGCGTCCTCGCCGCGGCCTTCAGCCTCCCGTCCGGCCTCTTCCGGGCCGTCGGCGGCTGGCTGTCCGACCGCTACGGGGCCCGGCGCGTCATGTACTGGGTGCTCGGCGGCTGTTGCGTCTGCTGCGTCCTCCTCGCGGTGCCGCGCATGGACGTCTTTGCGCCCGGCGAGGGGATCATGGCGGCGTCCGCCGGCGGCATCGACGACGTCAGCCCGCGGAGCATCGTCGTCGCCGGCAAGACGTACCCGCTCGAGGTGCGTCCGGATCGCTCCGTCGCCGACCGCGACGTCATGGTGTGGCCGGCCTGGAACTCCTGGCACGAGCCGGCGGTGAAGCCCGGGGACGTCGTCGTCAGGAAGCAGCTCCTGGCACGCGGCGTCACGCACGTCTACTTCCAGGCCAACCGGAACATCTTCACGGGCCTGGCCCTCCTCCTCGCGATGTTCATGGGAGTCGGGATGGCCGCCGTCTACAAGTACATCCCGACGTACTTCCCGGCGGACGTCGGCGTCGTGGGGGGCCTGGTGGGAGTCCTCGGCGGTCTGGGGGGGTTCGTCTTCCCGATCGTCTTCGGCACGCTCGTAGGGGCCTCGGGCATCTGGACGACCTGCTGGATCCTCCTGTTCCTCCTCTCGGCCACGTGCCTCGTCTGGATGCACCGGGTCGTGACCGGGATGATGTCGGAGAGCCTGCCCCGGCTCTCGCGCGAGATGGAGGAGCCCGCCATCGCGAAGGACATGGAGCAGCTCGCCCGGGAGATGGAAGGTCTGGCGCAGCGGCTGCGGCGGCGGGGGCCGGGAGACGCATGACCGGGCTGGAACGGCTCCACCCGGCGTACTTCGCGATGGTGATGGCCACCGGCATCGTGTCGGCGGCGTGCAAGCTGCAGGGCCTGGACCTCCTGGCAGACGTCCTGCTCGCGGTCAACGTCGCGACCTACGTCGTCCTCTGGACGCTCACGGCCGCGCGGGTCGCTCGCTTCCCGAAGCGAGTCCTCGAGGACCTCGGCGACCACCAGCGCGGGGTCGGGTTCTTCACGATCGTCGCGGGCACGAGCGTCCTCGGCGTTCAGTGCGTCCTCGTACGCGAGGAGCTCACGGGCGCCATCGCGCTGCTCGTCCTCTCCATCGTCCTCTGGACCGTCCTGACGTACGGGGTCTTCGCCGCCTACACCGTGAAGGAGACGAAGCCGACGCTGGCGGACGGGATCAACGGCGGCTGGCTCGTGGCGGTCGTGGCCACGGTGTCGATCTCGAACCTGGGAGGGCTCGTGTCGAGCCGCCTGCCGGGTCCGCACGACACCCTCCTCTTCTTCAGCCTCGTTTTCTGGCTCTGCGGCGGAATGCTCTACATCTGGATGATCTCGCTCATCTTCTACCGCTACACGTTCTTTCGGTTCTCGCCTTCCGACCTGATGCCTCCCTACTGGGTCAACATGGGAGCGATGGCGATCTCCGCGCTCGCGGGGACGACGCTGATCGCCAACGTGCCCCGGTCGGCCCTCCTCGGGCAGATGCGTCCTTTCCTGCTGGGGTTCACCGCGCTCTTCTGGGCGACCGCCACGTGGTGGATTCCGATGCTCGTGATCCTCGCCGTCTGGAGGCACGTCTACCGGAGGTTCGAGATGACGTACGACCCGCTCTACTGGGGAGCGGTCTTCCCGCTCGGCATGTACAGCGTGAGCACGCTCCGGCTGGCGCAGGTGCTGGACCTGCCCTTCCTCCTCTTCCTGCCGCAAGCCTTCGTGTTCGTGGCGCTCGTCGCCTGGAGCGCGACGTTCGTCGGGCTCCTGCGGCGCCTGTGCCGCTCCGGAAGGTCGAGCGCTCATGCGGCCGCCTAGCGCTCCCGGGCGCACGGCCCGTCGCGTGCCGGCGCCGGGCCTCCTCGTTCTTCTCCTGGCGGCGTGCGAGCCGACGAACCGCGGGTACTCCCCGAACCAGCCCGTCGTCTACTCCCATGCGGTCCACGCCGGCGCCCTGAAGATCCCCTGCCAGTACTGCCACTACGGAGCGGAACGCAGCCGCCACGCCGGGATCCCGCCCGCGGCGATCTGCATGAACTGCCATGCCCAGGTGCAGAAGGACCATCCCGAGGTGCTGAAGGTGAAGACGGCCCTGGCCGAAGGACGGGCGATCGAGTGGGTCCGGGTCCACCGGCTCCCGGACTTCGTCTTCTTCGACCACTCGATCCACGTGAGCAAGGGCGTCGGCTGCCAGACGTGCCACGGAGCGGTGGAGACGATGGGCCGGGTCACCCAGGAGAGCTCTCTGACGATGGGCTGGTGCCTCGACTGCCATCGGCGCAGCTGGCCGAAGGCCGTCGAGAGAGCGGCCGTCGCCGCGCTCAACGCGCCCCGGGAAGAGGCGTTCCCGCCCGGGACCGCCCCGATGACCCGGGCCAACCGGCTGACCGACTGCGCGGTCTGCCACCACTGAGACCAGGCGACGAGAGAAGGCATCCCGATGAGCCGACGAAGGAAGCACCCGACCCCCTGGATCGAGCCCGGCGGCCCCCTCTCCGCGGGACCGTCGCCCGAGAGGGACGAAAGGGACGAGCCGTCCCTACCTCCCGCGAGCCGGCGGGAGTTCCTCAAAGGGCTCGGCATCGGCGCGGCCGTGACGCTGACGGCCTGCCAGCGCTCCCCGGTGCGTCACGCGCTGCCCTACCTCGTGCCGCCGGAGGAGGTCACGCCGGGCGTCCCGGTCCACTACGCCTCGACCTGCATGGCGTGTCCGGCCGCGTGCGGACTCATGGTGACGGTCCTGGACGGGCGTCCGGTGAAGCTGGAGGGGCATCCCGACCACCCGCTCTCGAAGGGGGGGCTCTGCGCGATCGGGCAGGCCGACGTGCGCGCCCTGTACGACGCGGGACGTTTGCAGGGACCGGCTCTCGCAGGAAAGCCGGTCTCCTTCTCCGAGCTGGACGCCCACGTCCTCGCGAGGCTCGGGGACGTGCGCAACGCGGGGAAGAAAGTCTTCGTCCTGGCGCCCACGCTCTCGGGACCGACGGCCCGGGAGACCATCGCACGGTTCCTCGCGCCCCATAGCGGCACCCTCGTCGAGCACGACCCGGGACCGGCCTCCTCCTCGGCCCTGCTCGATGCGTACGAGCTCCTGACCGGCCGTCGTTTCGCACCGACGCTGGACCTCGCGGCGGCCGACCTCGTCGTCTCCCTGGGCGGAGATCTCCTGGCGACGGGCTCCGAGCCGGTTGCGCACACGCAGGGGTGGGCGGCCCGACGGCGGGAGAGCGGGTCACGCGGAGCCCCGCGCCTCGTGCAGATCGAGGGCTCGCTCTCCCTGACCGGCGCGGCCGCGGACGAGAGGTGGAGCGCCACGACGGCCGAGCGGCGCCGTCTCGCCCTCTTCATCGCGGCCGCAGTGGCGGGGCAGACCGGCGCTGAGGCCGTCGCTGCCGCGCTGGGTCCCGTCCCGGAGCCCCCCATGCCCGGGCGGGCCGCCGCGCTCGTGGCCGCGCTCCTCGCACACCGCGGGAGCTGTCTCCTCGTCAGCGCCTCCAACGATCTCGCCGAGCAGCTCGCGGTGGCGATCACGAACCGCCTCCTCGGGAACGAAGGGAAGACGCTCGACGTCCTCCGTCCGTCGCTCGTGAGCCGGGGGCTCGACCGGAACCTCACGGCGTTCCTCGCCGACGTCGAGTCGGGGGCCGCCGGTGCCGTGTTCATCCTCGACCTCGACCCGGTCGACCAGCTCCCGGGGGGCGAGGCGCTCGGAAAGGCGCTGGCCCGCCTTCCGCTTTCGGTGGCGATCACGGACCGTCCGACCGCCACCGCAGCGGCCTGTGAGGCGGTCGCGGCCGCTCACCACGCCCTGGAGCGGTGGGGCGACTTCGAGCCCCGCGCGGGCCTCGTGACCTTCGCGCAACCCACTCTGCGCCCGCTCTACGGGACGCGGCACCCGATGGAGAGCGTCCTGCTCTGGTCGGGGGAGAAGAGCCCTGACTACCGGGAGCAGATGAGAGCGGGCTGGGAGGCGCGCGCCGGGGCGGGAGCCGCGTTCCCGGACCTCTTCACCCGGGCCCTCCAGAACGGCACCTCCGCGGAGCTCTCGGCCGTGCTGCCCCCGCTCCCTCCTCTGATGCCGGCGCCCGCGGGGCTGGCGCGCGGCGTGACGGCCCTGGCAGAGGCCGTCGCGGCCGTCGCGACGGAGGCCGAGGTCCCCGCCCTCGAGGTGGAGCTCGTGGCGCAGGTCGGTCTCGGCGCGGGGCGGAATGCGCACGTGCCGTGGCTGCGCGAGCTGCCCGACCCGCTCACCCGCGTCTCCTGGACCGGCTGCGTGCGCCTCGCCCCTTCGCGGGCCGAAGCGCTCGGCGTGGCGGACGGCGACCGCGTGAAGGTGGAGGTGGCGGGGCGCTCGGTCACGCTTCCGGCGCGAATCCTGCCGGGACAGGACCCGCGGGTCCTGGGCGTCCCGGTCGGCTTCGGCCGCAAGGACGGCGACGGCGGGGCCGCCGAGCGGAACGGCTATCGCCTCGCGCGACTCGAAGGGAGCCTGCGGACGCAGGGGCTCGCCGCCACGGCGGCGAAGGCCGCCGGGCACGACGCATTGCCGCTCATGCAGCCCCACGGGACGACGGAAGGGCGACCGATCGTCTACCAGCTCTCCCGCTTCGACGAGACGATCGAGAGCGACGAGCACCACAAGGCCGAGAGCCTCTGGCCCGAGCGGCCGCCCACCGTGCCGAAGTGGGAGATGGTGATCGACCTCGACGCCTGCACCGGGTGCAGCGGCTGCGTGGTCGCGTGCCAGGCCGAGAACAACCTGCCGGTCGTCGGGCCGGACGAGATGCGCCGGAACCGGGACATGTACTGGCTGCGAATCGACCGCTATTTCGTGGGAGACGCCGAGAGCCCGGACGTTCTCTTCGAGCCGATGCTCTGCTCGCAGTGCGAGAACGCGCCCTGCGAGACCGTCTGCCCGGTGGCGGCCACGGTCCACAGCGAGGACGGCCTCAACCAGCAGGTCTACAACCGGTGCGTCGGGACCCGCTACTGCGCGAACAACTGCCCCTACAAGGTGCGGCGCTTCAACTGGTTCGATTACCCCGTCGCGACGCCGGTCGAGAGGCTCGTCCTGAACCCGAACGTCGTCGTCCGCTCCCGGGGCGTGATGGAGAAGTGCACGTTCTGCGTTCAGCGGATCCAGGCGACCCGGATCGCGGCCCGGCGGGACGGCCACGAGGACTGGCGCGGCCTCGGCGGAAAGACGGCCTGCCAGGAGAGCTGCCCCGCGAAGGCGATCACGTTCGGTGACGCGACCGACCCGCGCGGCGAGGTGGCGGCGAGGAAGAAGAGCCCGCGCGCCTTCCAGGTGCTGGCGGAGCTCGGCGTCCGTCCCGCCGTCACGTACCTCGCGAAGGTGAGGACGAGAGAGAGCGCGGCGGCGGAGAAGGAGACCGCATGAGTGCCATCGCCGGGCACGTCGAGCGCGTCGAGGAGCTCGTCCTCGGCGCCCCGACCTTCGCGCAGGTGACGAACGAGATCGCGGGCCCGATGGAGCGCCGCCCGGGACCCGCCTGGTGGGTCGCTTTCATCACGGCGTTCTCGGTCCTCACGCTGGGGATGGTCCTGATCGGCTACACCATGGCGACCGGAATCGGGGTCTGGGGGCTCAACCGGACCGTGGGCTGGGGCTACGACATCACGAACTTCGTCTTCTGGGTGGGAATCGGCCACGCCGGGACCCTCATCTCCGCGATCCTCCTCCTCTTTCGGCAGCGCTGGCGCACGTCGATCGCCCGCGCGGCCGAAGGGATGACGATCTTCGCCGTCATCTGCGCGGCGATCTTCCCGCTCATCCACATGGGCCGTCCCTGGCTCGCCTTCTGGGTGTTCCCTTATCCCAACACGCGCGGGCCCATCTCGGTGAACTTCCGCTCGCCGCTCCTGTGGGACGTCTTCGCCATCTCGACCTACTTCACCGTCTCGCTCCTCTTCTGGTACGTCGGCCTCATCCCCGACCTCGCCACGATGCGGGACCGGAGCACCGGCTGGAGGCGACGGATCTACGCCTTTCTCGCTCTCGGCTGGGACGGCGGGACGCGGACCTGGCAGCGCTACGAGAAGGCGTGCGTCCTCCTCGCGGGGCTCGCGACGCCGCTCGTCGTCTCGGTCCACACGATCGTCTCCTTCGACTTCGCCACGAGCGTCATCCCGGGCTGGCACACCACGATCTTCCCGCCGTACTTCGTCGCAGGGGCTGTCTTCAGCGGGTTCGCGATGGTGATCACGCTCCTCCTCGTCACGCGGAAAGTGCTCGGCCTCGAGCGCCTCATCACGGCGAGCCACTTCGAGAAGATGGCGAGGGTGCTCCTGACGACGGGGATGATCGTCGGCTTCGCCTACGCCACGGAGCTCTGCATCGCCGTCTACAGCGGCAACCGCTACGAGCGCTTCACCTTCGAGAACCGCGCGTTCGGCCCCTACGCCTGGGCCTACTGGACGATGGTCGCCTGCAACGTCCTCGTGCCCCAGGTCTTCTGGTGGGCGCGCGCCCGGCGCTCGGCGCTCGTCCTCTTCGTCGCCGCGTGCCTCGTGAACGTCGGGATGTGGTTCGAGCGTTTCAACATCATCGTGACGTCGCTTCACCGCGACTACCTGCCCTCCTCGTGGAGCTACTACACGCCGACGCTCGTCGAGGCGGGAATCCTCCTCGGGAGCTTCGGGCTCTTCTTCACCTGCTTCCTCCTCTTCGTGCGCTTCGCGCCGGTCGTGGCGTTTCACGAGGTGAAGCTGACGCTCGCCGAGCAACGGGAGACCGCCCATGCCGTCCGCTGACAGCGCCGTCGCCTCGTCCCCGGGCTCCCGCAGGCGAATCCACACGCTGGCCTTCGACGATCCCTCGAGTGCCCTGGCCGCCGTCCGGGCGCTGCGCGCCGACGGGTTCGAGGTGGACGACGTCCACACGCCGTACGCGGTGCACGGGATGGACGAGGCGCTCGGGCTGCCCGAGACGCGGCTCGGCCTGGCGACGCTCGCGGGAGGACTCCTCGGGGCCGGCGTCGCCTTCGGCTTCCAGTTCTGGACGCACGCGGTCGACTGGCCGCTCGTCATCGGCGGGAAGTCCCCCCTCGCGCTGCCGGCCCAGGTCCCGGTCAGCTTCGAGCTGACGATCCTGTTCGCCGCGTTCGCCACGGTGGGGACGTTCCTGGCGCGGCGCCGGCTCTTCCCGCGGATCGCCGTGATGCCGCCGTCGCAGCCGGGTCCGGGCGTCACCGACGACAGGTTCGTCGTTCTCGTCGTCGAACGCGACGCCGGCTTCCGCCCGGCGAGGCTCCGCGAGCTGGCTCGTGAGCTGGGGCCGGTCGAGACGGTCGAAGGCTGGAGGGTGATGTGATCAGGGTGAAGAGCCGCGGCGCGCTCGCGTCGATGCTGGCCGTCCTGGGCGTCGTGACCGCCGTCGGCGGCCTGGCGAGCTGCTCGGCAGAGGGAGACCGGCCCGGGATGGCGTTTCTGCCGGACATGGTCGACTCGGGCGTGGTTCACGCGTACGACCGCAGTCCGATGCAACGAGACGTCCCGTCGCTCTTCCTCCCCCCCGCGGGGACCGTCCCCGTCGAGCGGCTCCCGTTCAGTTACGGTCCTGGACCGGAAGAAGCGAAGCGTGCCGGGGCCGAGCTTCACAACCCGCTCGTCGCGGGTCCGGAGGCCGTGGCGCGCGGTAAGCAGGTCTACGACACGATCTGCACGGTCTGTCACGGCCCGAAGGGCGAGGGAGACGGCCCGATCATCGGCCGTTTCCCGAATCCGCCGAGCCTCCTGGCGCCGCATGCTCAGGGGCTCCCGGACGGGCAGATCGTGCACGTCATCACCCGGGGCCAGGGGATCATGCCGTCACACGCCGCGCAGGTCCTCCTCGAGGACCGATGGAAGGCAGTCCTGTACGTGAGGCAGCTGCAAGGGGCCTCGACGGCCTCGCCGGAGGTGACGCCATGACGAAGCCGGCCCTTTCCCGGCTGCTCCGGGCCCGGCCGCTCGAGGCGGGCGCTGTCGCCGTCGGCGCCGCCGGGGTCCTCGTTGCCGGCGCGATCCTCGATCCGCGGCAGGCGTTCGCGGGCCTCCTGACCGCCGCACTCTTCGGCCTCATGCTCGCCCTCGGCGCTGCCGTGTTCGCCGCGATCCAGGGGGTCTCCGGGGCTCGGTGGTGGTCTCCGGTCCGGACGGTGACGGCCGCGGCGGCCGGGACCTTCGCGGTCCCGGCGGCTCTCCTCGGCGTCACGCTCCTCTTCGGGATACCCGCGCTCTATTCGTGGGCGCAGCCCGAGGCGTCCGCGAACCACCTCCTCGCGGCCAAAGCCGTCTGGCTCAACCGCCCCCTCTTCCTCGCCCGGGCCCTCCTCGTCCTCCTCGTCTGGGCCGGGGTCATCGGCCTCCTGCGGGAACGGCTGCACGCTCTCGGGTCGGGAACGACGGGCGCGGACAGGCGCTTCGCCCGGACGTCGGTCGGCTTCCTCCTCGTCCTCGGTCCGACGATCTCCGTCGCCTTCTGGGACTGGGTGATGTCTCTCGAGCCGGAGTGGTACAGCACGATGTTCGCGGTCTACGGTTTCGCCGGGACGTTCCTCGGCGGGATCGCGACCGTCACCGCCGTCGCGCTCTTCCTCGACGCCCGCGGCGGGTTGCCCCAGCCGTTGACGGCCGCCACGCGCCACGACCTCGGCAAGCTCCTGTTCGGCTTCGCCACCTTCTGGGCCTACATCTGGTTCTGCCAGTACCTCCTGATCTGGTACAGCAACATCCCCGAGGAGACCCCGTACTACGCCCTTCGCTTCCAGGGCGGCTGGACGGCGCTCTTCTGGCTCAA
>CAZNSS010000010.1:0-21478 GCA_964575465.1 uncultured Holophagales bacterium
CGGCGACGGCCGGCGAGCCGGCGCCTTCGATCACCGTCCTCACCGGCGCGGGGCGCGCCGGCTTCCGGGGCGGCTTCGACCCCGACCACCCGGGCGTCGTCCGCCAGTTCGCCCGCGCGGACGGCGTCACGATGCAGGGGATCCGCTCCGACGCGCCCGTCGAGGCCGAGCGCCTCGCCGCCGCGTTCCGCACCGCGGTCGCCTCGCCTTCCCCCTTCCCCGCCCTCTCGGCCGCGGACCGCGACACGTTCCTGAAGCTCCTCGAGGCCGGGGTGAAGGCCCACACGGAGACCCTCCTGCGGATCGCGCCCCTCCTCGCGCCGTTCGGCGGCCTCGTCCCGCAGACGCGGGTGAGGATCCGCGCGACCGGTTCGGTGAACTACGGCCGCTCGATCCCGACCTACCCGGAGGAGTGGGGCGGCGGCACCACCCTTCCCGACAACCGCGACCTGCGCGACGCGTGGCCCGAGGGGGTCACCCTCCCGCGTGCGATCGTCTACAACCTCGGCTGTACGACGCTCGGCCTCCCAGCCGTCACGAGCGACCTCGTCGCCCTCGACCGCCGCGCCGCCGTCCTTCTCGAACGGCACGTCCCGGGCTACCGCGAGATCATCTCCACCGAGCTTCCCTCCTTCGTGAAGGAGTCGGCCGCGCTCGTCTTCGGAAAGAAGCTCGCCGAGACGACGGCCCGCCGCTGCCTCCGGGCCGCGGCCGCGCTCTGGGTCGACGCCCGGACGCGCGAGGACCTCGTCCTCCCGACCTGCCTCTTCGCCATGGAGTACCTCCGCTGGCTCGCCGAGGACTCGGAGAGCTGGGACGAGACGAAGGAGCACGAGAGCCGGACGACGCGCGAGGAGGAGCTGATCCGCGAGACGTCGAGCGTCTCGTTCGCGGCGCTCTGCGCCGAGCCTCCGGGCGACCGCTGGACGGTGCTCCAGGGGCTCGTCGACGCGGAGGACGCGACCCGCCTCCTCCTCGCCCGCGAGCTGACGCTCGAGGAAAAGCGGGAGTTCGTCGACCTCCGCATCGAGGGGTGGCTCCGCGCTCTCCCCGACACCCTCACGCGGGAGCTGCGCCGCGAGTGGTCGCGCCTCAGGGAGCTCGGCAAGGACGACCTCGAGCTCGACGCGATCGAGAGGCTCGTCGCCCTCGAGAGGCTGCGCGGGAGCCGGGGGGCGTAGCCGCCCGGCCCGGCTATCCTTGCCGTTCCCGCGGTGGTCGCGGAGGAGGAGGGATCGGCGTGCGCGAGGCTCTCGCGAGACTCCAGGAGCGCCTCGGAGCGCTGAGGCGGCTCGCGGAGCGCCACCAACGCGTCTTCTGGGCAGTCCACAGCGTCTGGGCGCTCGGGTGGGGCGTCGTCTTCGTCCTCGTCGGGAAGGACCGCCCCGCGCTTCTCCGCTGGGGGCTCGTCTCCGTCGGCGCCGTCTGGCTGACGAGCCTCGCCCTGCCGGCGCTCCTCTCCGGCTCGCGCATCCCAGAGGAGCGAAAGGGAGCCGCGCGGCGGCTCGTCCTCTGGGGGCAGAAGTGGCTCCTGCAGGGTCTCGCGTTCTTCCTCCTCCCGCTCTACCACCGGAGCGCGACGTACTCCTCGAGCCAGATCGTCTTCATGGCGCTCCTCGCCGCGGCCGCGCTCGCGGCGACGATCGACGTCGTCTACGACGAGGTCGTCACGCGGAAGCGGGCCCTCCTCGGCGCATTCCTCGCGTTCGTCGCCTTCGCGACGGTGAACGTCACGCTCCCGATGGTCTGGCGGGTCGGCGGCCTCTGGGACCTCGGCGCGAGCGGCGTCCTCGCCACCGCCGTCTTCGTCTCGTTCGTCGCAACGCGCGGCAACGGCCGCCCCGCGCGCGCCGCGCTCCGGACCGCGCTCGTCGCCCTCTTCTTCCTCGCCCTCGTCACGCTCGGGCGTCCGGCCGTGCCGCCCGCGCCCCTCCGTCTCCTCTCCGTCCGTTTCGGGACCTCCCTCGCCGAGAACGGGCGCGACGTCGCCGCGACGCTCGACGTCCTCCCATCGGGAATCCCCATGCGCCTCGTCGCCGTCGCCGCGGTCCAGGCGCCGGCCGATCTCCAGGAGGGTGTGCGGCACGTGTGGAGCGTCGACGGCCGCGAGGTCGCAGAGAGCCGTCTCATCGAGATCACCGGCGGCCGGGGGCGCGGGTTCCGCTCCCGCTCCGGCGCCTCCCTCCCTGCGCTCTCCCCCGGGCAGCGGGTCCGGCTCGAGGTGGAGACCGCGCACGGACAGATCATCGGGCGGGCCGAAGTGCCCGTTCGGGCGCCGTCGGCGCCGTAGGTCCGTTCGCCGCCCCGGAAATCACGCGGAACCCGAACGACGCCCGTCGGCGCCGCGGGGCGTCAGGCTTGCGCGATCGCCGCCCGGATGTCCTCGAGGCCATCCTCGAGCCGCGCGAGGTGGGTCCGGAAGGAGAGGACGCAGATCCGGAGGACGAAGGACCCTCGGAGGACCGTCCCGGAGACGTGGATCCTCTGTCGCGCGTTCACCCGCCCGACGAGCTCGCGGTTCAGTCGGTTCAGGGCTCCTTCGTCGAGCCCCGGCCTGACGAGGTGGAACGCCACGATCGAAAGCTGCGGCTCGGCAACGATCTCGATCCCGGGCATCGCCGCGAGCTGGCGGGTCGCGTGGAGCGCGAGGTCGAGCTTTTCGTCGAGGCTCCTCCGGAAGGCGCCGAGCCCGTGGAGCTTCACCGGGAGCCAGACGCGGAGGCCGCGGAAGGCGCGCGAGAGCTCGGGCGAGATCTCGCAGAAGTCGACGAAGCCGGGGTCCTCCTGCATGTGGGGGAGGTAGTCGGCTCCCGCCGCGTGCGCGCGGCGGAGGACCTCGGCGTCGCGGACGAGGAGGGCGCCGGTGCCGTAGGGCAGGAAGAGCCCCTTGTGCGGGTCGAGGACCACCGAGTCGGCCCGCCCGATCCCCGCCATCGTCCGCTTGCCCCGCGCCGTCAGCATGAAGAAGCCGCCGTACGCCCCGTCGACGTGGAACCAGAGGCGGTCGCTGCCGCAGAGGTCCGCCAGGGCCTCGAGGTCGTCGACCGCGCCGGTGTTCGTCGTACCGGCGTTCCCGCAGACGAAGAAGGGCGTGAGGCCGGCTTCCCGGTCGGCCGCGATCCTCTCGGCGAGGAGGTCGACGCGAAGGCGGAACCGCCCGTCCGACGCGATCGACCGGACGTTCTCCGCCGGGAAGCCCGCGAGCGAGGCCGCCTTCGAGACCGCGAGATGCGTCTGGTCGGAGGCGTAGAGGACACCCCTCAGGAAGTCCGGCGGGAGCTTCTCGCGCCGCGCCGCGACGACGGCCGTGAACGTGGCGAGGGACCCCCCCGTCGCGAGGTACCCGCCGCTCCCCTCCGGGAGCCCGACGATGCCGCAGAGCCAGCGGACGACGTTCGTCTCGAGCTGGACGAGCGCCGGGGCCGCCTGCCAGACGCCCACGTAGCGGTTCGTGACGCCGGAGATCAGGTCGGCGACGGCGGAAGCGAAGACGCCGCCTCCCGGAATGTAGGCGAGGTAGCCCGGCCCGGCCGTGTTGAAGCTCTTCGGGATCGCGCGATCGAAAAGGAGGTCGAGGAGCTCGCTCGCAGGCGACGGCTCCTCCGGCGGCTCGGGCTCGGCGAGAGCCCGCGCGAGCTCCGCGCCTCCCGCAACGTCCGCGGCGGGCTGCTCAGGGAGCGACGCGACGTGGCCGACGACGCGGTCGCGCACGGCGTCGAGGAGCGCGCGCATCTCGTCCGGGGAGGGCTCGAGGAGAGCGCGAGTGGACGGGACAGAAGTCGGGCTCGGCATGCGAACGGGCACGTTAGCAAAGATCCTCGCGACCGCCGCCCCGTCAGCCGGGCAGAGTGTAGAGTGCAGACCAGACCCCGCTCGGGCGACCCCGCTCGGGCCCCATGGTCCTTGCCTAAGATTTCGCCGATACAATTCCGCTGGCGCTTCAGCCCGGACGTCGTCCCCGTCAATTGGTCGATTGACAGGCACCGGGCGGGGGGGCCTACGATCCTCGGCAGCGAATTCCCGAGGAGGTCCGAAGTGAACAGACTGAAGAAGACGGCCCTCTCGCTCATCGGAGTGCTTCTCGGAGCGTGCGCCCGGCCCGTCCTCGCCGACGAGTACTACTGCTGCGCCTACTGCCAGAGCGGGAACAACACGCAATCGCTCTGCGTAGTGGGGAGCTGCATGTTCTACGAGTCGCAGAAGTGCGACTACTACCTCAAGAAGGGCGGCACCTATTGCCGACAGACCATTGATACCATCGTTTGCCCGAGATTCACCTTCTCCGCCAATCCCTGGGGTCCGGGTGGCCAGAGCGCGACGTCCGCACAGCCCAAGGCGCCCGCGAAGTGACACGAAAGGCCCTTCGACCGCTTCTATCTCTGCTCGCGCTCCTTGCCTCGGCAGAATGCCGGGCCGTCTTTCTCGCCTGCAGCGTATCCGATGGCACCGCCGTCCCGTGCCGGATCTGGCTCGTTCCGCTCGACCCGACGAGCGCCCTGATCCCGATCCACGCCGGGGAGCAGAGCCCTACTCCGGCGGGACGGTATCTCCTCCGTGCGGAGTCTCCGCAGGGGGTTCTCGCAGCGCCGGCTTCCGTGGTCGTCACGGAACCCTCAGATGAGCCGAAGAGCACGCCCGATCGCCTCGTCCTGAGGCCGGGTGCGCGCCTGGAATTCCCTCCCGCGCTCCTGGAGGACGGCGGTACCGCCCACGTGCTTTCGCTCGAAACCGGCGCGATCGAGACGGTCTTCATGTCCCAGCGGCGTTTCTCCGTCGTCCCCGCGGGTCGTGCAATCGTCCTGGGCCTCCGCGGCCCGAACCGCATCGCAGGCGTCACTCGCCCGTTCGCGATCCCGAAGGACGGTGTCGTCGATGCCCCGTCCTTCGATACCCCGACCGATGCTTCCGGTCACGTGGTCCTGTCATGGCAGTTCCCGACGGGCCTTGCCGACGGATCCGATGATCTCTCGCCCCACCTTGAAGGTCCGGGTGCAAGCCTGAGGCCGGACTTCTCCTACAGTGACAGAGGGCAGCTGCATTGGGCGGTCTTCTTCGACGTTCCGGCCGGCTCATGGCAGGCGACCATGGAGTCGCGTTCGTGGCACTGCGTCCCGCTTCAGGTCTCGATCGAGCCAGGGAAGGTCGCGTTCCCGGATCCCGTCGCGCTGACCGCCAACGCCTCGCTTGCCCTCATGCTGGGACGCCCCGACAGCCTGCGCGAGCTGCCCTACTCGGTTCGCCTCTTCCGTGTGACCGACTCCGCGTGCGAACCGGCGCGAATTGGAGCTCACCTTCTTCCGGAACTGGATCCGGAATCCGTAGACCTCGTCGCGGAGCGATCGGCCGCGACGGGTGTCGTTCGAGTCGATCGGCTCAAGCCGGGATGCTACGCCGCGGCGTTCGAATGCGGTGGACATCACGCTCACGGCCTCTCGGCGCTACGCGACACCGACGCGGAGCTCTCGGCCACGCTCTCGCCGATCGAGATCTCCGGCTCACTGGCGTGGTCGGGACGAGCGGGTCCGGGCGCCCTTCGCTTCACGCATTTGAACGACGGCACGGTCGAGGCGACTGTGGACGCCGGCGAGGACGGCGCCTATCGGGCGATCGTCTGGCAGCCCGGAACCTACTCCATTCGGATCCGGCCGTCCGATGACGGCGCCGGTGTCACCAAGATCCTCCGAGTTCCGGCCGGGAGGGAGTTTCAGACGGCGGACTTCGACCTGCCGGCGGGGGTCTTCCGGTATCGCGTCGTCGACGAATCGGCCGGCTCACCTGTCATCGGAGCCCGCCTCTGCTGCCTGCCCGGCGCGGATGACGAGTCATCGACCGTACGGTCGGACGCGGAAGGGAGACTCCGTTTTCGGCTCGCTCAGCCGGCCTCGTCTGGAGCCGTTGAGACTTCAATCGACCTGTCCCTTCGGATCACGGCCGAAGGCTACGAGCCTGAGGACGTTCGGCTCGGCAGCACCAAGCCGAACGAACCCGAGAGCCTGGTGCGCCTTCGCAAACGGGACGACGAGACGGAGATCAACGTCCTCCTTCCCGACGGTACGCCGGCAAGGGGGGCACTGGTCTTCCTCGCACCCCTGGACGCTCCTCCCGATGACCTCGCGCGAACCCGGACGATCCGATGCGACGAAGACGGGATTGCGCGTCTTTCGAAGTCCCTGCCCGACGGACAGCCGGCGGCCTTTGTCCATCCGGCGGGAGCGATTGCCGTATCCAACGCCGGCGACCTGCGGCGGTCGGGGTCGATCACGCTCCCGGCCGCGGCGGGCCGGCTCGACCTTCGGCTTTCTCGCGGTCCGCTGACGTCCACGAGGCAGATCTCCCTGGTCCTTCTGCTGAATGGCGTGGCCGTTCCCGTGGCGGCCGCGGAGATGTCGAATCTCCTGGCCGGTTCGACGGGCTTCGTCGGAGCCCAGAGAGACCCCGGCGGAGAGGCGACGATTGCCCTTCGCGCCTCTCTCCTCCCCGCTGGCCCGGCGAAGGTCTATGTGCTTGCGCGCGCGCCTGGTCTAGGCGAGCCGAGCCGCGTCGTTCTGGCGCCTCGCGATGTCTGGATTCCCCACGAAAGCGACGTCATCGCGACGCTGCCCTAGGGCCGACAGTCGAACCGGACGGAGCGCCCTGGACCGAAGCAGCGCGTGCTCCCGGCCAGCGCGATGCTCGTATCATCGAGGGCCGCGCCGACGCGGATGATCGGGCCCATGTCGGCCGGAGACGATCGGAGGGACCCTTGGCAGAGCACCCCTGGGTCAAGGAGCTGAAGGTCGCGATCACGGTCTGCGACCGCGAGGGCGTGGCGCTCGAGATGAACGACCGCGCCGCGGCGACCCACGCGGCGGACGGCGGGCGGGGGCTGATCGGCAAGAGCATCCTCGACTGCCACCCGGAGCGGGCGCGGGCGATCTTCGAGGAGCTCCTCCGGACCGGCGGCCTGAACGTCTACACGATCGAGAAGGCCGGCGTGAAGAAGCTCATCTACCAGGCCCCGTGGTACGAGGCGGGCGAGTACCGGGGGATCGTCGAGCTATCGCTGCCGATCCCCTTCGAGATGCCCCACTTCGTCAGGAGCTGAGGGCTCGCGGCGCGCGCCGCCTCCGCTTGCCGATTCCCGTCACGCCGGGTTCCGCGCCGGGTCGCCGCATAGACTGTGCCGTTCCCGACTCGCGAGGAGTCTGCGGGGGGTGAACCGATGTGGAAGACGACGCGCGCGATCCTGGCCGGCGCCTTTCGGGACCTCGGCGTCTCGTGGAAAGAGCTGGCGCTCACAGACATCGCCTGGAAGCTCGTCGCGTTCGCGGTGCTGACGCCGGGGACGCTGCTCGTCGTTCGAGCGCTCCTCGCGAGCCGGGCGGGGGGCGTCGTTGCCGACGCCGAGATCGCGACCGTCCTCCTCACGACGTTTCCCGGGCTCCTCGCCCTCGTCGCCGGCAGCGCCCTCCTGGGGGCGATCACGGCCCTCGAGGTGGCCTGCCTGGTGGCGATCGTCGCGGCCCGCGCCGACGGCAAGCGCCTCGCCCCCGGCGGCGCGCTCCTCTTCGCCGTCTCGCGTGCCCACCGCGTCCTCGCACTGACGGGTCACATGATCGTGCGGCTCCTCGCCGGGCTCCTCCCGTTCGCCGTCGCGGGGGGGCTCACCTGGCTCGCGTTCCTGCGAACGCACGACATCAACTTCTACCTCTCGCGAAGGCCGCCCGCGTTCTGGGCCGCGGCGGGGATCGTGGTGTTCCTCGCCGGCGCGTTCGTCTTCGTCCTCGTCCGGACGGTCGCGCGCTGGGTCTTCGCGCTCCCGATCGTCCTCTTCGAGGACGGACCTCCCCGGAGCGCGATCGGCGAGAGCCAGCGACGCTCGAGCGGCGACCGCCCCGTGATCCTCGCCTCGGCGGCGTCGTGGGTCGTCGTCGCGCTGCTCGTCCTCTCGGCGACGACGTTCCTCCCCGAGCTCGCCGGCCGCGAGCTCGCCCCGCGGTTCGGCGGCTCGCTCGCGTCCGTCGCGACGTTCCTCGTCGCGTTCGCGCTCGCATGGGGCCTCCTCGGCCTCGTGGCGGGCATCGTGAACGCTTCCCTTCTCTCGCTCGTCCTCCTCCGGCTCTACCTCACCGTCGGAGAGCCGCGGAACCCGCGGACGCCCGGAACGAACGCCTCGGCACCGACCGTGGTCTCCGCGGCGTCGCGCCGCCGAATCCTCGCGACCCTGGCCGTCGTGGCGGCCTTCGTCATCGCCGGCGTCGTGCTGCTCGCGGCGGCGCCGGCTCGCAGGAGCCAGCCGGTGGCCGTCATCGCGCACCGCGGCGCCTCCCTCGCGGCGCCCGAGAACACCCTCTCGGCCTTCCGCCTCGCCGTCGACCAGCAGGCGGACTACGTCGAGCTCGACGTCCAGGAGTCGAAGGACGGCGAGGTCCTCGTCGTCCACGACAGCGACCTGATGAAGCTCGGCAGCGACCCGGCGAAGATCTGGGAAGCCGATGCCGCCCACCTTCGCTCCGTCGACGTCGGGAGCCGCGTCGGACCGCAGTTCGCCTCCGAGCGGGTCCCGACGCTCGCCGAGGCGCTTGCCGTCTGCAAGGGACGGTCGAAGGTCATCGTCGAGCTGAAGTCGTACGGCCACGACGTCCGCCTCGAGGAGAAGGTCGTCGGGATCGTCGAGGAGGCCGGGATGGCGGACGACTGCCTCTTCATGTCGCTCGACCACGCCCAGGTGCGGAAGATGAAGGAGCTGCGCCCCGCCTGGCGAGTCGGCGTCCTCGCGGCGAAGGCGATCGGCGACCTGACGCGGATCGGCGCCGATTTCGTCGCCGTCGAGAAGAAGATGGCGACGCACCGTCTCGTGCGGCGCGCCCACCAGGCGGGCCAGCAGGTCTACGTCTGGACCGTGGACGACCCCACCTGGATGCTCGCGATGATGAGCCGTGGCGTCGACGGACTCATCACGAACAAGCCCGACCTCGCGCGGCTCGCCGTGGCGCGCCGCGCCGGGATGAGCGACGCCGAGAGGGTCGTCGTCGCGTTCCTCGTCCGTCTCGGCGCCCGCGCCGACCTCACCCTCCCCGGCGAGGACCTGAGGCCGTAGGGCCCGCGCACGCGTACCCGCAAGGCCGCCGCGCAGAGTGTAGATTGCAGACCTGACCCCGGGCCTCGCGGCCTCAGCCGAGCGGCCCGACCTCCTGCTCGACCTCCTCGAGGACCTCGCACGACTTCACGAGCGCCTTCATCCGCGTGTGGTCGGGGTAGAGGGGGCGGTCGACGTCGAGGTGGTCGACGTGCTTCCGCACGACGCGCCGCGCCGCCTGGACGCCGCGCCCGTTCGCGAAGTCGCGGAAGTCGAGCGCCTGGGCCGCGGCCATCATCTCGATCCCGAGGATGCCGTACGCGTTGTCGAGGATCTGCCCGTTCTTGATGGCGGTGTTCATCCCCATCGAGACGAAGTCCTCCTGGTCCGCCGCGGCGGGGATCGACTGTGTCGACGCCGGCATCGAGAGGATCCGCTGCTCGACGATGAGCGTGTCGGCCGTGTACTGCGAGAGCATGAGGCCCGAGAACATCCCGGCCCCCTTCGTCAGGAACGCGGGGAGGCCGACCGAGAGCGCCGGGTGGTTGAGCCGGTTCAGGCGGCGCTCGGAGAGGACCGAGACCATCGTGACCGCCGCGCCGATCATGTCCATCGGGAGCGAGACCGGCGTCCCCTGGAAGTTCGCGCCGGTGAGCGTGAGGCGCTCCTCGGGGAGGAAGATCGGGTTGTCGCCGACGCCGTTCAGCTCGGTCTCGACCTGGGCCCGCGCGAAGGCGAGCGCGTCGTGCGCGGCGCCGATGACCTGGGGCGTCGAGCGCATCGAGTAGGCGTCCTGGACCTTCGTCTTGATCTTCCCGGTGAGGAGGTCGCTCCCCTCGACGCACCTCATGATCGCCTTCGCCGAGCGGACCGCCCCCGCGAAGCCTCGGAGCTGGTGGAGCCTCACGTCGTAGGGCTTGAAGTTCGCGAAGAGCGCCTCGAGCGACATCGCGCAGGCGATCTCGGCCTGCTTCAGCCAGCGGTCGATGTCGAAGACGTGGATCGCGCTCATCGCCGTCAGGAGGTTCGAGCCGTTGATCGTGGCGAGCCCGTCGCGCGCCATGAGGCCCGGGACCGGGATGCCGGCCTTCTCCATCGCGACCTTACCGGGCAGCCGCTCGCCCCGGTAGGTCGCCTCCCCCTCGCCCAGGAGGAGGAGCGCGATCTGGGACATTGGCGCGAGGTCGCCGCAGGCGCCGACGGAGCCCTTCTGGCAGACGACGGGGGTGACGCCGCGGTTCAGCATCTCGACGAGCGTCTGCGTGATGACGGGCCGGCAGCCCGAGTTGCCGTGGGCGTGGACGTTGACCCGGCCGGCCATCGCGCCTCGGACGTACTCCTCGGGCGCGGCGTCGCCGATGCCGGCCGCGTGGTTGTAGATCAGGTAGCGCTGGAACTCCTTCACCTGCTCGTCCGTCAGGACGACCTCGGAGAACTCCCCGATCCCCGTGTTGACGCCGTACATGATCTCGTGGGCGTCGATCTTCTCCTCGAGGACCGCGCGACAGGCCCGGATCCGCCCGAGGGCCTCCGGAGCGAGCTCCACCTTCTCTCCGTGCCGGGCGATGCGGACGAGGTCCGGGACCGTCAGCGAGCTGCCGTTCAGGACGATGGCCATTCGAAGACTCCCCTCGCGCCGGCGCGCTCATCGCCCGCCGGGCCATCGGCCATTATGCGTCGCGGGAACGGGGAGTGCGGTGTCAGCGGGCGGCGCGGAGGGGAGGGGCGGCGCCCGCGCTCCGGTAGTTCGAGGACTCGAACCGGATCTCGCGTCGGTAGCGGAGGAACATCCCCGCGACCGCGGTGATCCCGATCTCCTCCCGGCAGGGCGCCCACGCGCCGGGCATCACCTCCCGGCTTTCGTAGACGAGGCCGACTTCCTTCAGATCGAGGAGGGCCCCGCCGAGGACCTTGACCGGGGTCGTCAGGTGGCCGTCGATCTTCCGGACCTGGACGTCCGCCACGTCGACCCAGGTGCGGCCCGCGAAGCTGTTCAGAACCCGGTCCCGGATCGTCTTCGACACGAGGCCCGGCCTCGGTTCGAATTCGAGGATCCACGTCGGGCGGCCGTCGACGAGCTCCTCGCCGACGAGCCGGAACTGGAGGCGCGGGAGGAGGTCGAGGAGCGGCACCCGCCCCGACATCAGCTCCTCCTCGTCGGACCTCTCCCCGTTCGGCTCGAGCGCGGCTCGCCGCCGTTTCTCGTCCTCCCGCCGCGACGCCTCCCTCTGCTCGTCCGTCGGAGGCCGGCCATCCACCTCGAGGAGCTCGCGGGCGACGACGCCGCGGCGGTCCATGACGACGCTGTAGCGCTTCCGCCCGGGTTTCTTCCGGCGGCCGTCGGCGTCGAGCTCGGTCTCGACCTCGATCCGCTCGAAGGCGATCTTCCCGGCGGCGATCTCGCCCTCGCGCTGCCGCGCGGCCGCCTCGAGGGCGATCGTGTTCGCGTCCCAGGCGCGCGCGGGCGGAGCGCCGAGGAGGAGCGCGCCGGCCACTCCGACGATCGCGGCCCGCCTCCGGGATCCCGTCCTCACATCGCGCCCCGCGTCAACCGCGAGCCGCGGCCTCGACGCCCGGTCCGGCGGCCGTCGCGAGGCGCGGCGGCAGGATCGGCTGGGGCCCCTCGAGCGGCTTCGGCTTGACGACGTAGGTCAGCGCGTTCTCGATCTCCGCCTTGGCCCAGCGGACGAGACCGTGGCCGAGCATCACGAGGATCGAGCTCCGCACCGAGAAGCCGACGAGCCCGGGACGCTTCCCCGCGTTGTGGTTCCCGTAGATGCCGAGCGCCTTCTTCCGCTTCGCGATGTCGATGAGACGCCTCTGGTAGAAGCGCATCGGGACGAGCCCGACCTTCGCGCCGTCCTGGTAGTAGGGCGGAATGCCGAGCCGGTCGGCCGACTTCCGGTAGAGGGGCTGGACCGCGACGAGGTAGTAGAGCGCCGTGTCCATCAGGAACGACGTCGTCATCGTGTCGTAGTCGCCCATCAGGTGGTACTTGTCCCGGTAGATCGCCTCGTAGAAGTAGGTGAGGAACTGGAGGAAGCGCTCGTTGTGGTGGGCGTACTCCTTCTCCATCTCCATCGCGGGAGCGCCGCCGAGGGCCCTGACGATCATGTCGGTCCGCATGTGGACGCCGAAGGCCATCGCGTCCAGGCCGGGCGAGTAGAACGGGTCGAGGAAGCCCCCCGCGTCGCCGACGCAGGTCCAGCCGTGGTCGATGAACCTGTCGAGGAAGTAGGGCAGGGTGCCGAGGTAGCGGCAGTCCCCCTCGACCGGCTCGGCGTGCTCGAGCAGCTCGCGCGTCAGCGGGTTCGCCGCGAGGAAATTCGTCAGCTTCTCGAGCGGCGTGGCCCCCTCCGGCTGGACGAGGCGGGTGTCCCAGACGAGCCCGACGCTCGTCTCGCCGCCGCGGAGCGGGATGAACCAGATCCAGTAGCCCCAGCCGACGAAGTGGTTCGTGGCGAGGCGCCGCGCGGCGATGACGCCGCGGACGAACGGGTCGGACGGGTCGACGCCGGCGACCTCCTTGCCGTCGAGGTCCTTCACGCCGCGGTAGCGGACCCAGATCGAGGAGGTCGGGTGTCCCTCGACGGGCCGGATGCCCCCCCGCTTCCTCGCGAGGAGGGCCGAGCGGCCGGAGGCGTCGACGACCCACTTCGCGCGGACGATCGCGCGGCTGCCGTCGGCCTTCTCGACCGTCACCGAGTTCCCGTCCTGCCCTTCCAGGGTGAAGTCGACGACCTTCGCGGGGCGCCAGACCTCGACTCCCTCCTCGGCGGCCACCTTCAGGATGTGCTCGTCGAGGACGGCGCGGTCGAGCTGGAAGCCCGGGGTCCGCGCGAGCTGCGTCGGGCCCGTCTCCGACGCCTCGCGGAGCCGGGTCACCTTCTCGTTGTGGAACCAGTACCGGAAGGCCTGCTTGGGGAGGTGCTCGCGGCTCAGGTGGTCGTAGAGCCGGAGGACGCGCGTGAGGAAGTAGGCCGAGATCTCGACGGTCGACTCCCCCACCTTCCAGTCGAAGGCCTCGGACTTCTCGACGACGAGGACGCGGGTCCCCGGCCGGCGGCGCCGCAGGAGGATGGCGGTGGAGGCGCCCGCGATGGCGCCGCCGATGACGACCACGTCGTAGGCGGCCCGGCCTTCGGCGGCAGCGTTCTGTCCCCCCGCGGGGACCGTTTCCGTCCCGTTCATGGCGCGGATGATAGTGAAATCGAACCCCGGGACAAGAAGACGCCGAGCTCCATGCAGACGATGGATTTGAGATCGTCCCCGCGCGGACCGAGAACAACCGGGGCCGGTCGCCCGTATCTCGTTCCATGAAGAGCACCTCGCTCGTCGCCTGTTGCGCCGTCTCCCTCGCCACCCTCCTGGCCCCGGCCGGCGCGGCCCAGCAGCCCGCCACCGGGAAGACCCCGACCACGGCGAAGAGCCACGAGAATCGGAGCGGCTCGCAGTGGTACTCGCGCGGCATGGAGCTCCACGAGGACGAGCGGTGGGACGAGGCGATCACCGCGTTCCGGAAAGCGATCGAGGCGGGCCACCGGGTGCCCGCGGCGACCTACAACATCGCCTGCGGGTACGCCCGGAAGGGAGACCGCGACCTCGCCTTCGAGTGGCTCGGCAAGGCGATGGACGCCGGCTTCGACGTCGCGTCGTACCTCGACGACGACGACCTCGACACCCTCCGGGACGACCGGCGCTGGCCCGACCTGAAGGCGAAGGCCAGGGCCTCTCGCGCCGGGAAGGACCAGTCGCGGGTGAAGGCGGCCGTCTCCCGCTTCGACGCGCTCATGGCCCGTACCCCGCGGGACGGGCGGGCGCTCTTCGACAACGGCCGGGAGCTCCTCAGGGTCGCCGAGTACGACCGCGCGGCCCGGGCCTTCGTCGCCGCGGCCGAGGCCGGGAGGCGCGAGGGGACTTCGCTCTACAACGCGGCCTGCGCTCGGGCGCTCGAGGGTCGGAAGGAAGACGCCCTCGGCCTCCTGCGTCGGGCCCTCGACGCCGGGTTCGACGACCCCGAGACGATGAGGAAGGACGACGACCTCGACGCCCTCCGGTCCGACCCGCGCTTCGCCACGCTCCTCGAGGACGCGAAGGCCCTCAGCCTCGACGGCTTTCCGAGCCTGGGCGCCCGAATCCTCCGATCCGAGCGTGTCGCCGAGGCCACCGAGGCGGCGATCCGCTTCGAGCAGTACCTGAAGGCACACCCGGCGAGCGGCCGGGCCTGGTCCAACCTCGGCTTCGTGAACCTCGCCGCCGAGGAGCCGCGGGAGGCGGCCCGAGCCTTCGGCAAGGCGCTCGAGCTCGGCTACCGGAAGGCGCCGACGATGTACAACCTGGCCTGCGCCCACGCGCAGCTGAAGGAGAAGGACAGGGCCTTCGAGTGGCTCGGCCGGGCGATCGACGCCGGCTACGCCGACGCGGACCACATCGAGGACGACGACGACCTCTGGAACCTCCGCCGCGACCCGAGGTTCAAGAAGGCCGTCGAGAAGGCGAGGGCGGCGGAGGAGCGGAGCGGCGAGGACTGACGGGGGCGGTCCGGCCCTGGGGAACCTGCTAGCGTTCCGCCATGCGCTTCTCCTGCCTGACGCATCTCTCCTGCACGAGGTGCGCCGCGACCTGCGATCCGATGCGCCTGTGGAACGTCTGCCCCGTCGCCGGCTGCGGCGGGCCGCTCTTCGCCGGGTACGACCTGCCGCCCCTCGGGAGGAATGACGTCGCCGGGCGCGAACGGACGATCTGGCGCTGGCACGAGCTGATGCCGGCGCGGCGGCCGGAGGAGATCGTGACGCTCGGCGAGGGGGGGACGCCCCTCCTCCACGCCCCTGGGCTCGGGGGGCGCCTCGGGATGAAGGACGTCTGGATCAAGGAGGAAGCCGGGAACCCGACGGGCTCCTTCAAGGCGCGCGGCCTCGCCGCGGCGGTCACGATGGCGAGGGCGCTCGGCGCCCGCGCCGTCGCCCTCCCGACCGCGGGGAACGCGGGGGGCGCCGCGGCCGCCTACGCCGCGAAGGCGGGCCTCCCCTGCCACGTCTTCATGCCGCGCGACACGCCGAAGGTCTTCAAGGTCGAGTGCGAGGCGTACGGGGCGCACGTGACGCTCGTCGACGGCCTGATCGACGACTGCGGCCGGATCGTGGCGCAGCGGAAGGAGGCCGAGGGGTGGTTCGACGTCTCGACGCTCAAGGAGCCGTACCGCGTCGAGGGGAAGAAGACGATGGGGTACGAGCTCGCCGAAGAGCTCGGGTGGACCCTCCCCGACGTCGTCGTCTACCCCACCGGGGGAGGGACGGGCCTCATCGGGATGTGGAAGGCGTGGGACGAGATGGAGCGCCTCGGCTGGATCGGCTCCGCGCGTCCGCGGATGGTCTCCGTCCAGGCCGAGGGGTGCGCCCCGATCCCGCGGGCCTTCGCGGCGGGCGCGAGGGATTCCGTCCGCTTCCCCGACGCGCACACGTACGCGAGCGGGCTCAGGGTCCCGAAGGCTTACGCCGACGACCTGATCCTCTCGATCCTCCGCGCCTCGAAGGGCGAGGCGGTAACGGTGACCGACGACGAGATGCGCCGGGGGGTCCTCGAGATGGCCTCGAGCGAGGGGCTCTTCGCAGCCCCCGAGGGGGGGGCCGCCTGGATCGCCGTCGAGAAGCTCCTCGCCGCCGGGAAGCTCGACCGCGGCGAGCGGGTCGTCGTCTTCGACACCGGGACGGGCTACAAGTACGTCGAGTAGGAGAGGAGCCGAACCATGAAACCGACGCCGCCCGGATGGCCCCGCATCTCCCAGGCGCTCTACTACGTCGAGGCCGCGAAGGCGATCGACTTCCTCTGCGACGCGTTCGGCTTCGAGGTCCGGATCCGGGTCGAGGGCGAGAACGGCCGGATCGAGCATTCCGAGCTCGTCTACGGCGAGGGCCTCGTCATGGTGGGGGACGTCGCGGGGCGCGAGGAGAAGTACCCCTGGAGGCGGTGCCCGAGCCAGGTGGGCGGGATCAACACCCAGAGCATCATGGTCTACGTGGACGACGTCGAGGCCCACTTCGTCCGCGCCGTCGCGGCGGGCGCGAAGGTCTGCTCGGAGCCCGCGACGGTCGACTACGGCGAGGACTACTGGTCGGACCGCGGCTACGAGTGCGAGGACCCCGGGGGCCACCACTGGTGGTTCTACCAGCGGCTCAGGGACCCGAGACCGTAGGTCTCCGAAACGCCGGGAAAGGGCCGCCGGGCACGGAAACGGGAACCGTGCTACAGTAGCCGCTGCTTATTCGGCTCTCTCCGCCTCCTGTTCCTCCGAACATCGGGTAGACGGCGCGGCAAAGCGTACCGAGCAAGCCCCGTCACCCGCGCGCTTCCTCTCCACTCTCTCCGCAACCCACCTTCGTCCCAGGACGATCGGCTTTCAAGCAAGGACTCTCGATGAAGCTCTACGTCGGAAACCTCTCCTACACCACGAACGATTCGACCCTCAACGACCTCTTCTCGCCGTTCGGCCAGGTCGAGTCGGCCCGCGTCATCACCGACCGCGACAGCGGCACCTCGAAGGGCTTCGGCTTCGTCGAGATGTCGAACGCGGACGCGCAGAAGGCCATGGGCGCCCTCAACGGCCGCGAGATCGACGGCCGCTCCATCCGCGTCAACGAGGCCAAGCCCCAGGAGAGCCGGGGCGGTGGCGGCGGCGGTCGCGGCCGCTACTAGCCTCACAGGCGGAAGACAGACCCTGAAGCCGTCGGCGGGGGGTCGGGCCCGGCCCGGCCCCCCGTTCGACGTTCAGGCGGTCCATCGGAGCAGCGGAACATGACGGTTTTCATCTGGATTCTCCTCGCCGCCGTCGTGGGCTACGGCATCCTGTGGTTCTTCAGGCGCCGCGACAGGCACGAGGCCGAGAAGCAGGCCCGCGCCGACAAGAGGGCGAAGGTCGCGCGCGACGACGCCCAGGCCATGCGGCGCACCCTGAACGGGAGACGCTGAGCCCGGCACGCCCCGCGAGGCCGGGACCGAACCCGGTCTCTTCCCTCAGGTCATCCTCAGGAGCGAGGCCCTCTTCCTCCCGTACGCCTCGCCCAGGTCGAGCGAGAGCGCCACGTCGCAGAGCCGGAGCGCCTCCTCGAACTCTCCCCGGTCGCTCCTCAGGGCGATGCCGCGCTCGAGGAAGCGGAGCCCCGCGAGCTCCTTCGCGAAACGGCGTCCCAGGTCCTTCCGGGCGACCTCCAGGTAGCCCTCCGCCGTCGCGAGGGCCTCGAGCGCCTCCTCCTCGTCCTCTGCGTCGGCCGCGAGCAGGGCGTACGCGAAGAACTTGACGCCGTTCGGCATCGAGTCGGACGACGCGATCGCCCGGGCCACGTACTTCGCCCCCTCGTTCCGGAGCGACGCCTCGCGGTGGCCGGAAAGTAGGTCGTCGAGGCGCTCTTCGGGGCTCTTCCGGCAGGGCTCGATCCTCTTCGCCATGCGCGGAGCGTACGGGAAGCCGGCCTCGCGCGCGCGGCTCCCGAAGCGGGGATGGAATAATCCGCACGGCCGGGCGGTGGAACCCGGCGCGGAGGACGGCCATGTCGAGCACCGAGACGCCCGGGGCGTCCGCACCGGCGGGCGCGCCTCCCGCGAAGCCTGCGCGGAAGGGGTGGGGAATACTGAAGAAGCTCGCCGTTTTCCTGGTCGCCACGCCGGTCCTCCTCTTCGCCGCCTACACGTGGACCACGCTCCACTGGTCGTACTCCCGCGGCTCGCGCGCCGGCTTCGTCCAGAAGTTCTCGGAACGGGGCTGGGTCTGCAAGACCTGGGAGGGCGAGCTCGCCATCGTCAACATGCCCGGCGCGTTGCAGCAGGTCTTCCCCTTCACAGTCCGCGACGAGGCCGTCGTGAAGAAGATCAACGCGCTGATGGGGAGGCGGGTGTCGGTCTCCTACGAGGAGCACCGTGGCGTCCCGACCTCCTGCTTCGGAGACACCGGCTACTTCGTCGTCGACGTGGTCGAGATCGGGCCCTGAGCGGTCGCGATCGGCGCGGCACCCACTACATCGACGAGCGGCTCACCCGCCTTCACGGTCACGGGCGCGGCGCTTGGGCCGGCGCTGCCAGCCCTGCAGCGTGAGCGGAGTCCCGCCTACCAGGCGAATCGCGCTCCCGCCCTCGCGCGCCTCAGGTCGGGCCGGGCACCGAACGGCCCGAATCGGGAGCCGTAGGGGACGTCGGCGCCGAGGGTGAGGGCGAGCGCGTCCGTCGCGTTCCAGGAGGCTTCGGCCTTCACGAGGCCGTCGCCGTGCCGGAGGCCCTGCGTCCAGACGGCACGCCAGCTCCCCCACCGTTCCGTCCGCTGCCAGGTGGCGAGGAAGGCCGGGAGGATGGCCCTGTCGAAGAGGAGGAGCGGGTCGACGGGCGTGCCGCGCGCATTCGCGGCGAGCGTGAGGAGGAGCGTCCCGTCGCCGAAGCCGCGCTCGGCGCCCAGGGTCCAGATCAGCGCGTCGCCGAGACCCTCGTCCGAGGAGAAGAGCGCCGAGCCCTCCGCTCGGAGGACCCAGGAGCCCGCCACGCGCGAGAGCTCGAAGCCGAACGCCTGCTCGTTCGCGTATCGGCGGTCGGCGGGGACGGCCACCGCGTCGCCGTCGAGGGAGGCGAGGTCGGGGCGAGGCGTGAGAAGCGGCGCCGGGCGGACGCCCGCTCGCCCCCAGGCCCCGAGGTCCCAGTCGCCCGCCGTGGCGAGGAGGCGCACCGCACCCCACCCGGTCCGCGGGAGGTCGTTCGCGCCGTCCTCCAGGACGACCGGGAGACCGAGGACCGTCTCGTCGACCGGCGCGAAGCGGGGCGAGGAGACCGGTACGCGCCACGGGGTTCCGATCGGCACGAAGACGCCGTCGAAGCGGAGAGCCCCCGCCTGCCCTCTCGTCCGGAGGCCCCAGAGGGGGAGCCTCTCGTCGGCGAAGGGGTCCGTCAGGTCGCGCGGGAGGAACGCGTCGGCCGGCGAGTAGCCGTCGGTCTTTCCCCACCCGAGGAAGAAGCGCCCCGCCTCGACGTCGACCGTCGGCGCGACGCTCCACGAGAACCACGCCTCGCGCAGGGAGATCCCGGTCCTGCGGAGGTCGCGGTCCGCGAGGTCGAGGAAGAGGTCCCGGTCCCCGGTCGAAATCGCCTCGGCGCGGAGCGTCGCGGCGAGCCGGAGCGACGGAGCGACCTTCTCCTCCACGCTCCCCTGTGCGGTCGCCCACCCGACGACCCACGGCTCGCGCGGGAGAGAACGCTCCGCGTAGCCGAAACCCCGGGCCTCGACGAAGCCGCTCCAGGTCTGGGCAGAGGCCCCCGTCGCGGAGAAGATCGCGGCGAGGGTCGCCGCGACGGCCAGGGCCGGCAGGCGCGGCTTCCTCAGTCGCCCCCCTCCCGCAGGAGGTTCTGGAGCGTGAAACGCCCGTCGGGCTGCGGGCCGTCGAAGGCGAGCCTCTCGAGGCGGATGACGGTCGTTCCGCCCTTCGCGAGGTCCTTCATCGTCATCCGCTTCGCCACGAGATGACCGTCGGCGAGGGAGACCTCCTCGAGGAGAAGGCGCTTGCCCGGCTCCCTCTCGCCGGGACGGAAGAGGTCCATCCGGACGAGGTAGAGGATGTCCTTCCGGAGGAAGAGGAGCTTCCTCTCGTAGAGGCTCTTCCCCGCTTCGGCCCGCGGCCTCGCCTCGATGACCCAGCAGGGCTGCCCCGCGACCGTCTCGTCCGCGAGGAGCTTCACGTCGTACTTCTCGTGGTCGAGCTCCTCCATGTCCTCGTAGTTGAAATCGGTACCGACGAACGAGGCGCTCCGGTCCTGCGCGGCGATGCGGCGCTCGCGCTTCATCGAGGGTAGGTAGAGCCATTGATCGGGGTTCTTCCCCGGCCTCGGGAGCGAGAGGAACCCGACCCCCTTCACCTCCGGGGGCGCGGTGAAGCGGATCAGGAGCCTGGAGTCCCCCGCGTATCCGAGTCGGTAGCTTCGCCAGCTCTTCTTCCGCTCCTTCCCGTCCTTCGAGGTCACGGCGAGGTCCCCCTCGTACTCCTGGCTCTTCGTCCGGTGGCGGTCCTCGGACTGCTGAAGCAGCGCGCGGGCCTCCTCGGCCCGCGCCGGGAGGGCGAGCGGGGCGAGGACGAGAACGGCCAGCGCGAGGCGACGTCTACTCATACTCGAGGGCCTCCGTGACGGGGGTGCGCGCCGCCTGCCGGGCGGGGGCCCAGGCGGAGGCGGCCGAGAGGAGCGGCAGGGCGACGAGGAGCTGGCCGAGGAGGAGCCACGGCGTCTCGTGCGGGAGGCTCCAGCCGGCGAAGGCGACGGCGACGGTCTTCTCCACGAAGAGGGCGAGGAGCGTCCCGAGAGGGAGCGCGAGGAGGAGCGAGGCGGCGGAGAGGGCCAGCGCCTCGAGGGCGACGCTCCGGCGCACCTGCGCCCCGAGCGCGCCGAGCGCCTTGAGGAGGCCGATCTCGCGCGTCCGTTCCACGACGGAGATGAGGAGCGAAGTGACGATGCCGAGGACGCCGACCGAGAGCGCGAGGACGAGCGTCACCTGCATCAGGGCGTAGAACGCGTCGATCGCCTTCTCGACGTCGGCGACGAACTCGCGCCTGGTCGAGACGAGGGCCGGCATCCGGCCCTGGAGCTTCGTCCGGATGGCGTCCCGGACGGCACCCGCGTCGGCCCCGGACTCGAGGTTCACGTCGAAGACGTCCACCCGGTCGTCCTCGAACGCGGCGAGGAAGGTCCGGCGGTCGACGAAGACGGTCCCGCGGTCGGAGGTGTAGTCGCGGACGACGGCGGCGATCGGGAAGCGGGCCGTCCCCCGCGCCGCCGGGAGCTCGACGACGTCGCCGACTCCCAGGCCGAACTTCGTCGCGAAGTTGTCGGAGACGGTGCACGAGGCCCCGCGGCCCACGTCGCGCCGCGCGGCCTCCTCGTTCCCCTCGACCCAGTCGTGCCGCGTCCTGTCGAGCATCGGCTCCATCTCGATGGAGGAGAGGACGATCGTCTCCCCGCGGTACTCGAGGCGCGAGGCGCGGTACGACTCGACGGACCTCACCCCCGGCAGGGCGACGATCTCGTCCCGCACCTCGGGGGCGAATCGGAAGTCGGGGCGGGCGAAGTTCGCCGAGGCGCGGACGTAGATGTCGGACGTGAGGACGTCGCGCATCCAGCGGACGAGCGTCGCCGTCGTCGCCTCGATGTAGCCGCCGATGCCGACGGCGAAGGTGAGGGCGAGCGTCATCGCCGTCACCGTCCCGGCGCTCCTCCGCGGCGCCGAGAGGAGGGCGTCGGAGGCGAGACGCCCCGCGACGGGCGCGAGGCGGACGACGAGCGGCGCCCCGAGCGCGAGGAGGCGGTGCGCGACGGGCCCGACGAGGAGGAGGGCCGAGACGGCGCCGAGCGCGATGATCGCCACGATCATCGGCATCCCCGCGACGGGGGGTCGCGCGCCGA
>CAZNSS010000011.1:0-20421 GCA_964575465.1 uncultured Holophagales bacterium
CGGCCCGGACGAGCGCGGGAGAGACTATCCTTCGCATCCGAGGACGAAAACCGATGGTGACGCTCATTCGCCGCCTCGTGGGGCTCGTGCTGGTCGTCGTTGCCGGGCTGATCTACGTCGACATGGCCGAGAAGGGCACGTTCGCCTGCGAGCGGGCCTCGGGCACGTGTGTCCACTCGGTCGTGCGGCTGACGGGAGCGTCGCCCGCGCGGACGATCCCCCTCGCCGACGTGCTCGGGGCCGGCTCGAAGCACGCGTACTGGGACGAGGCGCCGGGCGCACGCCAGGCGCTCGCCCGCGCCCGCAGCATGGCCGACGTGTCGCCGGAGACGCTCTACGTGACGCGGCCCTCCGCCGGCAGGAGCCGCTCCGCGTCGTCGAGCGTCGTGATCTTCACCCGGCGGGGACTCGTCTCCCTGCTCCCCGGATACCCGCCCGGCAGCGCGGACGTCTCGGGGTTCGAGCGCTTCCTGGCCGGCGAGGGGGATCGATTCGCGCTCGTGCAGGACGACCGGTTCTCGTCCCTGCCGCTCCCCCTCATCCTCGGCGGCCTCGGCTCGATCGTCATCCTGTTCCGCGGTCCCGATTCGCCGCGGAGGACCCCGGAACGTCCGGCCGCGACGTCGTCGTGAGGCGGATGCCGGGCCCGTGTAGTCTCGGAAGGGAGGAAACCATGACGCACGCCTTACGCACGTTGTCCATCGTGCTCGGCATCGCCGTTGCCGCCGGTTCCGCGAAGGCGGACGACATCGACGACGCTGTCGCGGCGTACGACAGGAAGGACTTCGCGACGGCCCTGCGGCGCCTCCTTCCCGCGGCAGAGAAGGGGGAGCCGAGAGCGATGAGCACGCTCGGGCTGATGTACCTCAACGGCGAGGGCGTCGCGCGGGACACCGCCGCGGGCGCGAAATGGATTGGCCGCGCCGCCGATCGGGGATACGCCGCCGGGCAGCACAACCTCGGCGTGATGTACGAGCGGGGCGTGGGCGTGACACGCGATCTCGCCATGGCCGCGGCGTTGTATCGCCTGGCCGCCGATCAGGGACTCGAGAGCGCGCAGTACAACCTCGGTGTGCTCTACGAGAACGGGCAGGGTGTGCCGCGCGACCCCGCCGCCGCGGTCAGGTGGTACAGGTCCGCTGCGGAGCAGGGAAACGTTCTCGCGCAGGTCAATCTCGCGATGATGCTCGAGAACGGCGAGGGCGTCCCGAAGGACGATGCCGAAGCGGCGAAGAGGTACCTCCGGGCCGCGGAGCAGGGGCACGTGGTCGCCCAGCTCCACGCCGGGTACGCCTTCGCGACCGGCCGGGGCGTCGCGCGCGACGATCGGGAAGCGGCGAAGTGGTTCCGCCTCGCGGCCGACCATGGAGATGCGAGCGCACAATCGAACCTCGGCGTGCTCTACGACCAGGGCAGGGGCGTAGCGCAGGATCATGCCGAGGCGGTGAGGTGGTACCGACGCGCGGCCGATCAGGGATACGCGAGCGCGCAATTCAGCCTCGGGGTGGACCTCGCGGTCGGCCAAGGCGTCCCGGTGGACCTCGTCGAGGCTCACAAGTGGATCAGCCTGGCCGCCGGCCGGTACTCGGCGGAGGAATCGGAGGAGCGCGCCACGGCGGCCGGGGCGCTCGCCGAGCTCGCTCCGTCGATGACCCCGGCGCAGATCGCCGCGGCCAAGCGACGCGCACGCGAGTGGAAGCCGAAGCCGGAGCGTCCGGAAGACGGGAAGTGAATCGACGGGCCTGAAGGCCAGGCCTCCACCGCGAACCGTGGCGGGGGACGCGCGATTCGCGCGTCGGCAGCGAGGTGGCGATCGGGGTCCTGCCGGCGGGCGTCGCGGAGGCGGCGTCCGGCCGGCGCCCGGTACCGGCGACCCTGCGACGCCCTGCAGCCGCCTCGCGGCGCTTCCGCTCGTCCTACCGGCCTCTCCCCTTTGCCGGATCGGGATACGTCACCTGAACGAAGACGCCGTCCTCGCAGATGATGTCCGCCCCGGGGCGTTCGTCGTGGACGAGCTCGTCACCGGACCCGAGCGGGTCCGCGGGATTCCACGCGGCCTCGTTCACGCGCAGGCTCTTCGGGTCGAGTGTCCCGTCCGAGCCCGCGCTCACGATTCGGTAGTGGTCCCCGTTCGCGGAGCGGACATACGCGAACGGGGTCCCCCAGGCGTCCTTCGCCGGTGTCGTCGCGGCGTACCTCGGCACGAGCTGGCGCCGGAGCGATTCGTAGTCGCCCGGCGGGTACTTCGACTCGCGCGTCGCGTCCGCGCACGCCTGGACCGCGCGCGAGAGCTCCCGCATCTGCTCCATCACGCCCCTCCAGGGCTCTCGTTCCGCTCGCCTCCTCCGAAAGGCCCGCGAAACGGCCTCGTCGACGAGCGGCTGGAGAGACTGGTCGCCCGCTTCCGCCGAGTCGCGGAGGACCGCCGGAAGGACCTCGATCGACTTGCGTCCCGTGGGCGTCCGGTAGAAGGCGACCAGCTCGGCGAGCTCCCGCTCCGTGTAGTGCTTCGAGTAGACGCGGATCGCCGCCTCCTTCATCACCGCCGAGAAGTCGATGGCGGTGATCTCCTCGCGGAGGAGGGCGCGGAGCTTCTTCGGCTCCTCGACGTCCTTCGGGAGCTCCCCGCTCGCCTCGGCGCGGGCGATCTCGCGCTTTTCGATCTGGTCGAGCAGGGCGCCCGCCGTGGCCTTCATGGTCGGCCCGAACATCGTGACCTCGAGAAGCTCGACGATCAGGGCGCGTTTGCGCGTATCGGAATCCGCCTCGGTACCTCCGAGGGGCAGCGCGACGGCGGCGGCCACGCCAAGGGCGAGCAGGCTGCGCATGAAGGCCCTCCTCACTCTCTGTCCCGGGTCGGCGCGGATGGTAGCGCACGCGTGGCGCAGGGCCACAGCGCGCCGTGCGCCGGCTCGCGGCGCCCGTTCCGGGCTCACCGGCCGAGGGCCTCGTCGCTGCGGGTCCCCGTACGCGGGTCGTGGACCCCGCGACGACGTTCGCCGACGCCGGTCCTCACCTGTCGGCGCCGAACCCGACCCGCCGGCTCTCCCTGGCGCCGGTCGTGACCTTCACACCGGCTGCGTCGTTCGCGGGGATGCGCCCGTCGAAGAGCGCCTGACCGGGGAGGGCCTCCCGGAGAAGCCCGGGCGGAACCTCCACCCAGGCCCTCCAGCCCGCCTTCGTCCGCGCGAGGGCCCGGAGCCGCAGGTCGCCCGCATCCGCGTCCTCGAGGCGAGCCTGCGAGCTGCGGCCCCACGACGACTCCGCGGCCGCCTTGCAGGCGTCGACGAGGTTCCCGTCGTCGATCGGCCCGGAGCCGAGACCGAGCGCGGTGCGGTTTCCGCGGGTCTTCCCCCGGAGTCCCTGGGCCGCGAAGAGGCCCTCCAGCACGAGGTCCAGCGGGACGTCGTTCGCGAAGATCCCGACCCGGCGCTTCAGACCGCGCGGCACGTCGACCTCGGCGCCTCGAAGAAGGTCCGCCTCCACGCCGGGTTCGGAACGAGCAACTCGCCCGTCCCGGCCGGGGACGAGGTCTACACGCGGACGAACCTCTGGTCGGCGACGCTCGGGGCCTCGACGAAGGGCTCGACGCTCCGCTTCTCGGCCGGCGTGCGGTGGGAGCAGGGGACGGTCGACGAGTTGGAGACGGAAGTCCTCCCGATCGGCGAGGTCGTCCGCTCGGGGGCCGACATCCGGAGCTTCGGCGTCGTCTTCGCGTTCGCCTACGACCCGGGCGCAGCCCCCTGATCCGGGGGCCCTTCGCGCGCCCTACGCCCCGAACTCCGACGGCGTCAGCTCCTTCAGGTACGCCGTCAGGAGGCGGTGCGTGACGAGGCGCGCCTTGGCCGGCTTCTGGTAGAGGGCGAAGCGGTCTTCCAGCGGGCGGAAGCCGGGGAAGAGGGGGACGAGGGCGCGGCGGTCGAGCTCGCCCTTCACGCTGTAGCCCGGGGCGAGGAGGACGCCGAGGCCGCTCCCTGCTTCCTGGCCGACGGTCACGGCCGGCTCAGGGGGACGCGTCGGGATCGGGCGACACGGGCTCACACGCTCTGGACGGGAAGCGGGTGACGGCCCCCAGCGAGGGCGACGAGCGCCTCGTCGGCGGTGAGCAGGGTCAGACGCTCGGCCACGGCCACGGCCAGCAGCAGCCGATCGAACGGGTCGGGGTGATCCGTGGGGAGCTGGGCGCTCGCGAGGACGTGCCGGTCCGTCACCGAGAGCACGAGGGCCCCTGCATCCACGATCGCGTCCCGAAAGAGCGGGGGAGTGACGTCCAGCTTTCCGATCCGGTGCTTGATCACGACCTCCCAGAGGCTTGCCACCGAGACGACGCAGGGAGTCCGCTCGATCCTCGTGCGGGCCGCCCGAGGCATCCTCCGGCTCCCTGTCAGCCACCAGAGTGCGACCTGGGTGTCCAGGAGAAGCCTCACCTGCCCCCCTCGAGCTCGCGTCGCGCCGCGGCCTCGGCCTCCGGGGAGAACGCGGCGTCCACCCGGCGAACGCGCCCGCGCAGCGAGCCGAACCCCGAGAGGCCCGCGTTTCGAGCCACGGGAACGAGCCGGACCCTCGGCTCGCCGTCCCGGGCGATGAGCACCTCCTCTCCCGCGAGGGCCGCCTCGACGAGCCTCGAGAGCTGGCTCTTGGCTTCGAGCATGTTGACCTTCATCGAGTCCTCCGGACCGATTCTCGCATGTCTGGTCTGATTAGCTAAGCAAGGTCGGCGGGGCGAGCGCCGCCTGGTCGAAGCGCCATGACGTGGGCGCCCGTCGCGCCCCTACGCCCCGAACTCCGCCGGCGTCAGCTCCTTGAGGTACTCCGTCAGGAGGCGGTGCTTGGCGAGGCGCGCCTTGCCGGACTTCTGGTAGAGGGCGAAGCGGTCCTCGAGGGGGCGGATGGCGGGGAAGAGCGGGACGAGGGCTCCGCGGTCGAGCTCTCCCTTGATGCTGTAGCTCGGCGCGAGGAGGACGCCGAGGCCGCTCGCCGCGGCGGTGATGAGGCCGCGGAGGTGGTTGATGGCGACGACGCTCCCGAATGAGGGGCGGCGGCTCTTCGGAAAGGCGCCGAGGAAGCGCTCCCACCAGGCGCACCCCTTGTCGATGGAGAGGACGGCGCAGCGGGCGAGGTCGCCCGGCTCCTCGATCCGGTGCGCGGCGAGGTAGTCGGGCGCGCAGGCGACCATGAAGGCCTCGCGGAAGAGGGGCGTCCTCTCGAGATCGGGGTTCGGGTGCGTGACGCAGTCGATGGCGAGGTCGACGTCGTCGCGCAGGAGCGGCGTCAGGAGGTCGTGGGAGAGGACGAAGTCCATCTCGATGCCGGGGTGCGCCTCGAGGAACGGGCGGATGTGGCGCAGCAGGACGCTCGTCCCGAACTCCACCGTCGCCCCGAGCCGGATCCGCCCTTCGGCGCGGTTCCGTTCGCGCTGGAGCGCCTCCTCGGCCGCCTCGAGCGTCGCGAAGACCCGCTCGCACGCCTCTCGGAGGATCTCCCCCTCGGGCGTCGGAACGACCTTCCGCCCGCGCCGGTCGAGGAGCCGGACCCTGGCCGAGCGCTCGAGCTTCCCGACGGCGTGGCTGACGGCGCTCTGCGTCAGGTGGAGGCGGGAGGCGGCGGCGGAGAAGCCACCGGCCTGCGCGACCGCGTGGAAGGCGCGGAGCTGCGAGAGGTCGAGCGTCGACATGTATGAATGATATCGATGCGACAGATGAAAACAATGAGCTTTGTTTCTTTGAAAATCTGTCGCATAACGTCTCCCGGAGGTAGGACGATGTCGCTCAGGACGGAAACGGACGTGGAGATCCTTCGCGCGCTCGGAATCGAGGAGAGGAACCCTGGCGGCTTTTCGGGCGCGTGGGTCGGGAGCGGCAAGGTCCAGGAGGTCGTCTCCCCCGTGGACGGCTCGCCCCTCGCCTCGGTCGTCAACGTGACGAAGGAGGAGTTCGACGGAATCCTCGCGAAGGCGCACGCGGCCTTCCCGTCGTGGCGCGCCGTCCCGGCCCCGAAGCGGGGCGAGGTCGTCAAGGCGATCGGCGAGGAGCTCCGGGCCCAGAAGGAGCCGCTCGCTCGCCTCGTCTCGCTCGAGATGGGGAAGACGCTGCGCGAGGCGCTCGGCGAAGTGCAGGAGATGATCGACATCTGCGACTTCGCCGTCGGGCTCAGCCGCCAGCTCTACGGCCTCACGATGCCGAGCGAGCGGCGGCAGCACCGGCTGCAGGAGCAGTGGCACCCGCTCGGCGTCGTCGGCGTCATCACCGCCTTCAACTTCCCGGTCGCCGTCTGGAGCTGGAACGCGGCGCTCGCCCTCGTCTCTGGCGACACGGTCCTCTGGAAGCCCTCGAGCAAGACGCCGCTCACGGCGATCGCCGTCACGAAGATCGCCCGCCGCGCCCTCGAGCGGTTCGGGTACGACCCGGCGATCTGCAGCCTGACGATCGGCCGCGGGAGCGACATCGGCGACCTGATCAACACCGACCCGCGCGTCGCCCTCGTCTCCTACACCGGCTCCGTCCCCGGCGGCCGGCACGTCGGCAGGCTCGTCCAGGAGCGCTTCGGCCGGCTCATCCTCGAGCTCGGCGGCAACAACGCCGTCATCGTGAGCGACAAGGCCGACCTCGACATCGCGATCCGCGCCGTCTACTTCGGGGCGATCGGGACCTCGGGCCAGCGCTGCACCTCGACGCGGCGCGTCATCCTCCACGAGTCGGTCTACGAGAGGTTCGTCGAGCGCCTCACGGCCCTCTACGGCGAGACGACGATCGGCGACCCGCTCGCCTACGACACCCTCATGGGACCGCTCGTCGACAGGGACGCCGTCGCCACGATGCTGAAAGCGATCGAGACGGCGAAGGGGCAGGGGGCGACGGTCGTCTGCGGCGGCGAGCCGCTCGAGAAGGCCGGCGGCTGCTACGTCACGCCGTGCCTCGTCGCGGCGCCCCACGACCTCCCCATCGTGAAGGAGGAGACGTTCGCGCCGATCCTCTACCTGATGAAGTACCGGACGATCGAGGAGGCGATCGCGACGCAGAACTCCGTCCCGCAGGGGCTCTCGAGCGCGATCATCACGAACGACTTCCGCGAGACCGAGCTCTTCCTCTCGGCCGAGGGGAGCGACTGCGGCATCGCGAACGTGAACACCGGGACGAGCGGAGCCGAGATCGGCGGCGCCTTCGGCGGCGAGAAGGAGACGGGCGGCGGGCGCGAGAGCGGCTCGGACGCCTGGAAGGCCTACATGCGCCGCCAGACGAACGCCCTGAACTTCAGCGGCCGCCTCGAGCTCGCGCAGGGCATCACGCTCGAGATCTGAGCCGAGGCCCCGCGCGGACGGCAGGGGACGTCCGCACCGTTCACCTCCCGGGAGGCGAGGGGACCCACATGGGGACGTATGCCCCGTCGCCGGTCCCTTCGCCGGGACCGGGGCCGTCGTTGCCGACGGCGTAGGCGAGGAAGGGACCCGATCCCCAGGTGCGGACGACCCGAGCGTAGGCCGTCGTGACGTCCGGGAGGCCGATCGTCGAGAGGACCGAGTTCAGCTGGAGCCAGCCGCCGCCCGGTACGACGAGATCGACGAGGTGCACGAGCGGCACACCGCCTGCGTCCCAGAAGACCTCGACCCGGAAGACGCTGTCCTCCTCGCCCGGAGGGCCCGCGTTCACGATCGCGAGGTTCGTCCGCCGGGAGTGGTCCTGGACGAGGCCGTGGAGCCACGCCTCGCCCGTCGCGAGCTCCGAGGCGACGAGCGCCGGCGAGGCGACGCCGTAGCGCCCCGCCGGGGCCGGATTCAGCGTCCGCGCGAGCGCGAGGATCCCCTCGAGGTCGCCGACCTCGGCCGCGACGGACAGCGCCCCTGCGTAGAGGGGCCCCTTCGGGACGAAGCCCGAGAAGCCCAGGGTCCGGAGGGCGGCGACGAAGCCGGGCCAGTCGAGCTGGCTCGATGCGGGGAGGTCGAGCGTGAAGCGGACGGCGTTCCCGGGGGCTTCCACGGCGTCCGCGACCCAGGTGCAGCCGAGGCGCCGAGATCGCCCGGAGGCGTTCGTCACGACGAGCTCGCTCACGTACGCGTCGGACTCGACGAGGACCGGGACCTCCAGACGCGCCTCTCCGCGCCCGCGCTCGGCCGGGACCGCCGCGACCCAGGAGCCGTCGGAGTTGGAGGCGTCGTTCACGACGGCGTAGGCGAGGTAGGGCGCCGTCCCCGAGACCCGGTCGATCCGGGCCCAGCCCCTCCTGGACGAGAGCCCCGCAGCCGCGAGGACGCGGTCCACCTGGCGGATCGCGCCGGGCGGGAGAGCGATGTCCGGCAGCGCGACGGGAGCTTCGCCTCCCGCCTCGCCCGGGAAGACGGTCACCCGGAGAGTGACCGGCCCGTCCGCCGGCCCCCCCGCGTTGAGGACGGCGAGGTTCGAGCGGTCTCCGTCCCCCTCGCGCAGCCAGGGGACGAGGGAAGGCCCGGTGAGTGCGGACGCCACCGGCACCGAACCGAAGGCGACGCCGACGGAGCCCGTCGTCCCGACGGGAGTCTGGACGAAGGCGAGGACCGAGACGGCGTCGGCGGAGGAGGCGCCGGTGACGCGGACCCGGACGGTGCCGCGGTACGCGAAGATCGGGTTCGGCAGGCCGAGCGCGTCGAGCGAGGACGTGAACTGGTCGCCGGCCCCGACGGCGCGCGCACCCGTCGTCGTCTCGCCCGTCGTCGCGTCGGTGAAGGTGGATTCGAGGAGCGCGGTCGTCTCGCCCCGGTTCGCCACCGTCAGCCTCGTCGTGTAGTTCGACCCGGCCTCGCCGGGAGCGGCGAGAACCACGGGGACGACGAGGATCGTCGAGGCGCTTCCCTGGCCGGAGTTGTTGAGGCGGACGGACAATCCCGCGGGAGTCCCGAAGAGAAGGTCGGGGCGCCCGTCCCCGTCGAGGTCCGCGAGCTGGAAACCGTGGGGTGTCCGGAGCCGGACCGGGTCGCCGAAGCCGCCCTTCCCGTCGCCCGGGTAGATCGCCAGCAGGCCGTTCGTCGCCGCTGCGGCGAGGAGGTCGGTCGCGCCGTCCCCGTTCACGTCGCCTGCGGCGACCGGGCCGGGGTAGCCGTAGGTGCCCGGGAAGGCGCTGAACGTCGACTGGAAGCCGAGGGCTCCGTCCCCGAGGTAGACGGCGGCGGCGCAGCCCGGGCAGGAGTTCGAGGAGACGGTCGCGAGATCGGGGATGCCGTCGCCATTGAACTCCGTCACGACGACCCCGTCTCCCGAAGCGACCCGAACCGGCGGCGCGAACCCGAACTCGCCCGTTCCCTTCAGCGCGTAGACCGCTCCTCCGCGGTGGAGCGGGATCGGCGCCACGAGATCCGTTTTGCCGTCGCGATCGAGGTCGGCGACGGCGACCGAGAGGAACGCGAGGTCCGAGCGCACGTAGGGCTGCAGCGCGAACCTTCCCTCGCCGTCGCCGCGGAGGAGGACGACGAGCCTGCGCAGAGAGTCGTCGGGGTCGACCGTGACCGTCGCGAGGTCGAGGGCCCCGTCCCCGTCGAGGTCGCCCGCCGCGGGAGGCACGGGCTGGCCGGGACTCCGGGTCGTGTAGTGCCCGGAATCCGCCGTCTCGTGGAAACGCCCCGTCCCATCGCCGAGGAGGACCGACAGAGCGGCGACGCCCGGAGCGTCGCGAGGGACGCGCTGCACCGCGAGGTCGACATGGCCGTCGCTGTCGAAGTCGCCGGCCACGAGCGCCGTCGCGCCGGGCCGGACGTCCACGGCGATCGGCGGCCCGAACGCTCCACCTCCTGCTCCGCGAAGGACGGAAACCGAGCCGGAGACGCTCAGCGCGACGAGGTCGGGCCGTCCGTCTCCGTCCAGCTCGACGACGAGAGGCGCTCCCCTGAGCGGGCTCGAGGAAGGAAAGGCGACGGGAGTGCCGGCCGTGCCGAACCCCGGCAGGACGGTCGCGTGCGCCACGCCGGAGAGGGAGGCTCCGAGGACCGCGAGGAGGAACGGGGGAACGCGGTGGCGCGGAGGAGGGACGCGGCGCGGGCGACGTTTCGTCATCTCCTGCTGGAGTGGCGCGCCGACGCGGGACCTCACGCCGCCCGCGCCGCCCGCGTGAACTGGTCGTCGAATCGCCGCGGATAGGGAACGAGGAAGCGTTTCGCGCGGAACGGCTCCGTCTGCCGGACCGCGTTGAAACCGGCCGCGGTGACGATCCGCTCGGCCCCGGCGAAGAGGCCGGAGGCGGGGAAGGTGTCGAACCACGTGACGTCGGGTGGAAGCCCCTCCGGAAGTGTCGGCGAGGCGAGGACGACCCGCGGCGCGCCCCCCGCCGCGCCGGGGAGCTCGCGCGCGCATGCGACGAGGTCGCTCGTCTCCTCGTCGGGCCCGCCGTGGACGACGAGGACGTACGGTCCCGACACGGGTGCCGGCGGGGGCGCAGGGGGATCGACGAGGTCGAGGCCGCGAATCTCGGCGGAGGAGCCCTCGATCGCCCCACGATGGTCCCCGTGCAGCGCCTCGAGGACGAACGTGACGTCGGCGCGGGGCAGGCGCGCGCCGGCGTCCGCCACGTACCGCTCCCACCGGAGGAGGCGCGCGACGTGCCAGAGCGCCACGCCGGAGGGAGGCGTCCAACCCGCGAGCTCGCCGAGCAGGCCGGCCGGGAAGGCGTCGACGACGAGGCGGCTCGCGTCGCGGTCCGCGATCGTCCGTTCGAGGAGGGCGCGGAGCCCCGCGCGGTCGCCGTCGAGCTCCGCCGGGACGGGGACGACGGGGAGGTCCCCGGTCACCCGCGGGTCGCTCGCGAGCCGCGACGAGGTGAAGAGGGTCGCCTCCCTTTCGAGGCCGAGCGTGTGGAGGAAGGCGCGGGCGCGCGTCAGGTGTCCGAGCCCACCCCCCATCGCGTAGTAGAGGAGCATCGGCCGGGGCGTCAGCGCCGCCGCGCGAGGATTTCCGCCATCAGGATCGCCCGGTGCTCCTCGGGGATCCGGTCGAGGGCGAGGACGCCGAAGGCGGCGGAGCGCCGCCGCGGAGAGGCGCACTCCCAGAGCTCGGTGCCGTCGACCCCCTTCACCTTCGTCTTCTCGGGCTGGAACCGCACCTCGGCGAGCTCCTTCTCGGAGGCGTCGACGACCTTGACCTTGTCCTCGTACTTCGTCTTCAGCGACCAGGGGTTCTTGTTCTCCTCGTTGTCGCTGATCTTGATCTTGTCGTCGTCGAGCTTGACCTTCCAGAGGAGCTTGCCGTCGCTCGTCCTCAGCTTGAAGCCGTTCTCTCCAGGCTTCACCTCGCACAGCGGCGGTCCGCCCGAGGCGCGGCGGTACTTCCGCTTCTCGCCGGAGGGCTCGCCGACGAGGCGGTCACCGTTCGGGAGGACGACCTCGATAGCGTTCCCCTTCTCGACGACGGTGAACGTCTTCGAGCCGCCTGCGGAGCGGACGACGACGGTGTTCGGGTCGGGCGGGGAGACGGGTGCCGCCGCGGCGGGGACGGAGGCGGCGAGGAGGGAGAGGGCGAGGAGGCGGGAAGGACGCATCTTCATGGCTCAGCTCTCCAGGAGGGAGGTTGCGGCGGCCGGCCGGGCGGCGCGGCCGGCGGTCTCGCCGAGAAGTGTCCGGTAGCGCGAGGCTTCGAGGTCGTGCCGAAAGTCGCGGAGGATCGTGGCCCGCAGGCGGTCGCCCATCCGGCGCAGCGCCTCGACGGGCACCGTGGCGGCTTCGACGAGAGCGCGCCGGCACTCGTGGACGTCGCCGGGCGGGAAGGTCAGGGCGTTCTCGCCGCCCGCGAGGACGTCGGCCATGCCGCCGGCCGTCGAGGCGACGGGAGGGACGCCGAGCGCCCCGGCCTCGAGGAGGACGTTCGGCATGCCGTCGTAGAACGAGGGGATGACGACGGCGTCGCACGCGGCGTAGTACGGGAGCAGCTCGAAGCGGTCGACGAAAGGCACGTGGGTCCAAGATACGGCCGACTCGATCGAACCGAGGTGCGCGAGCATCTCCGGCTCGGCGTCGCCCACGATCAGGAGGTGCAGCCGTCCGTCCACGCCGGCGCGCCGGAGCGCGTCGAGGAGGAACGCGCCCCCCTTCTTCTGCTTGAGGTGGCCGAACATCCCGAGGAGGCGCCGGCCCTCGCCCACGTGCTCGGAGCGGAAGCGCGCGGCGCGTTCGAGATCGTGGGGGACGAGGGTCCACTCGGCCGGGTCGATGCCGTTGGGGATCCACCGGACGTCCACGGCGGGGAAGAGCGCGGACACCTTCCGCTGGTGATCGAGCGAGACCGTCGCGACGGCGGAGGAGCGGGCGAGGGCGTCCCGGAGCGCCCACCCGCGCCGCAGGGAGAAGAGCCCGGTGTCGAAGTCGTTTCCCCGGAGGAGCGTCACGAGCGGGACGCCGAGCCACGCGGCGATGGCCGGGGCGGCGAGGACGGGCGTCGCGCCCCCGAACGCGACGACGTGGGAGGGCCTGTCGGAGAGGCGCGAGACCTCGCACCAGAGGAGGTTGATCGCGTGGGACGGGTCGTCGTCGAAGGGCGAGGAGAGGAGGACGCCGTTCTCCTGCCGCTCGAGGCGGGGGCGATGCTCCCGGCGGCCGAGGTGCGCGACGTCGACGGGCAGGCCGGTGGCGCGGAGGGAGCGGACGATCCGGTCGCAGGACTGGGCCATCCCTCCCCGGTCGGGCGGGTAGTTCTCGGTCAGGACGAGCGGGCGCAACGTCAGCTGTCCCCGAACCCCGCGGCCCGCTCCTCGGTGTCGCCCTCCCCGGCGTCGACCTCGTCGAAGGAGCGGGTGTCGTAGCTGTCGTAGTAGCGGTCGCGGTGCGAGCCGGCGTAGATCGGGCGGTAGCCCGAGGAGTAGAAGCGGTGGCGGGCGCCGTAGGTCCACTCGTCGTCGAGCGGCGCGTCGCCCGCAGCGACGGCTCCTTGCGCGCCCGCCTGTCCTTCCGGCTGCTGCGCGGCCCGCGCGTGGCAGTCGAGACACTGCGTGAAGCCGCTCGCCGGCGAGAGGTGCCGGGTGCAGACCGTCCTGCCGCACGCCGAGCAGCTTCCGGCCGGCGCCCCGTCGCAGTCGCGGAGGGAGAAGAACCCGCTCTTGCACTCGCAACCCGTCATGACGCGCTCCCCGTCGCGCCCGCCGGGCGGACGCGCTTGTAGGCCTCGGAGATGATGTCGAAGAGCTCCTGGGGGTCGATCGGGTCGATCGATTTCGACTTGACCCTCTTCGCCAGCCGGAACGTCGTCCGCTTCTCGCTCTCTCGGACCTTGACCTTCTCGCCCTCGTCCGCGGGGAGGTTCGCCACGGCGTACTCCTTGTGCGGGAGCGCGACGGTGACGCTGATCGTGCTCTGCCTGCGGAACTTCGTCTTCGTCTTGTGCTTCCCGCGAGCGGTCTTCTTGGTGCGCGCGCTCTCGACGACGTCGTCCGTCACGTCCCACTGCAGGAGGCTTCCGTCGACGAGCCGCGTGCCGCCGCCGAACCAGGGGTCGACGAAGGTCGTGTCGACGACCTTGTAGTAGGCACCCTCCTTGTAGGGCTTTCCCGTGCCGGTCTTCTTCGCCTTCGCGGTCGGCGGCGACAGGTCGAGCCTCACGTTCATCGTCGCGCCGGGCTCCATGTCCTCCTTCAGGACGGCGAACAGGGGCATCGCGACCTGCCGGAAGTTGTTCGAGAGGTCGAGCTTGCGGAGCCTGAGGACCGTGACGAGGAAGAAGATCGCCCCGCCGAGCGCCGCGAGGGAGAGCGGCAGGAGGAAGAGCGAGACGTTCGCGGAGACGACGAGGAGGACGAACGCGAGGACGAAGAGGGCGGCGGTGGAGCAGCCCATCGGCGTCCGGGCCTTGTCGCTCAGCCGGTCGTACTCGGCGATCGGCCGGAGGAGCTCGATGAGACTTCGAGGCTCGTATTCGCCGGAGACCTGCTTGGTCTCCAGCAGGGCCTTCTGATCAGGAGAGAGCGACCGGAACGCCTTGAGAGCCTGGAACATGCTCGTCCTCCGCGGTCGGTTCCGAGTGAGAGAAGGGCGCCGCGGCGGGCCGCAGCGATCGGTAGACGCCCTCGAGGATGGACAGGGAGCGGTCCCACGTGAAGTCCCGCGCGGCCCGGTCGCGCGCCGCCGCGGCCATCTCCGCGCGGATCGCGGGGAAGTGGAGGAGGACTCGGATCGCCCGGGCGAGGTCGGCCGGCCGATCGGGCGTGACCAGCCGCCCCTCGACCTCGTCCGTGACGATCTCCCGGACCGGGGGGAGGTCGGAGGCGACGACCGGGACGCCCGCGGCGAGCGACTCGAGGATCTTGAGCGGCGCGCACCCCTGCTCGACGTTCCGTGAGCAGGCGCTCAGGGGCGCGACGGAGAGGAGCGCGTTCGCGAGCCACGGCTCGAGCTCGGACGAGGGGAGCTCCCAGCGCCAGACCACCCGCCCGTCGAGGCCGAGCTTCCCGGCGAGCCTCTCCGCGGAACGCGCGTGCCGCGAGCGGCCCGAGCCGCAGACGACGAGCCGAAGATCCTCGAGGTCGGCCAGGCGGGCAAAGGCCCGGAGAAGCGTGTCGATCCCCTGCCAGGGCTGGAGCGCTCCGAAGTAGATCAGGTACTCGTCCGGGGCCTCGAAGGGCCGGGGAAGGGGCGGCACCGGGTCCGCACCGTTCGGGACGACGTCGATCTTCGACGCCGGGACGCCGACGCCCACGAGGAGGTCGCGCGTCGTCCGGGAGGGAGTGACGATTCGATCCGCGGCGTCGAGGCAGAAGCGCTCGGCCGCGCGGATCTTTCCGAGGGTGCGGGGGGCGATGGAGGGGTAGGCATAGGGAAGCTCGATCGAGGGGAGCGCGTTGACCTCGAACACGGTGGCGTACCGGTGAGACCGCTCGAGGATCGGGACGCCGGACCAGGGGTCGCGGAAGTGGCAGATCTCGAGGGCGTCGTCCGCCTCATCGAGGAGGCGGGCGAGGTGCTCTCCGAAGGCGACCGCCCGGTCGAGGAGGTTCGGGAACGGGACCGAGAAGCGGACGATCTCGACGTCTCCCTCGAGCTGGTGCGCGGGGAGAGCCTCGTCGCCGACGACGTAGAGCAGGCCGCCGCCGCAGGCCTCGAAGAGTGCGGGGGCGAACCGGGCGATGTGCGTCGACGCCCCCTTCCGTGTCGGGAAGCGGTCAAACGCCGCGTAGAGCGCGCGGGGGTGGCGGACGAGGAGCATCGGGTTCGGGTGCCCGGAGCATAGGGAGGACGGGGGAGGCGGGCAAGGGTCCGGCGCCTCCGCTCCCGTGGGAAGCGATCCGGGGTCCCGGCGGGCACGCGACGCCCGTCTCGGCCGGCGCGACCCCGCCCGTGAAAGACTCGGGGACGATGAAGCGATCCGGCTCCGGCCCGTCGGCTCTCGCCGTGCTGCTCCTCTCGGCTGCGACGGTCTCGCCCGGTTGCCTCACTCTCCAGGGCGACCCCCTCCCCGGCACCTCGGTTGCCGGAGCCGGTCCGGCCGGCAGCCTCGGCTCGTTCACGCTCTCGTCGCCCCTCCTCGGAAACGTCACGGTCGCGCCGACGGGCTGCACGTCCGGAGACCGCCTGCAGTTCCTGGGCGGGGACTTCTCCGACCCGGCGTCGGGCCTCGTCGTCCGACTCGTCGTCGACCCCATCGAAGGGCCCGCTGCGAGGGTCTTCGACGTCGCCGAACCGTTCCGGAGGAGCGTCGTCCTCCGGCGATCCGGGTGCGCGGCCTTCCACTTCTCGCTCGAGGAGACGGGGTGGAAGATCAACGACGTCCGAGACTACCGGCTCTCCCTCGACCTCGACTGCACGCTCGGGGACGGGACCAGCGTCCGCGGAAGCGTCTCGACGAGTCACTGCCACTGAGCCGCGCGAGGCTCGTCCCGCTCTCCGCGGACCTCGACGCCCGCGGTGGACGGCCTGCTAGTTCTGGGGCCGCAGGGAGGAGAGCGAGCCGGGAAGGCCGAGCCTCGACAGGTCCTCGACGTCTCCCCGCGCGATGACGCAGCGTCCCCGGAACCTCGAGTCGCTGCAGAGCTGCCACGAGCCACCGCGAAGCCGGATGGATCGCGTGCGGTCGTTGAAGCGCTGGTCGGAGAGATTCGAGACCTCGCCCTCGATCCGGATCGAGCGCCCGCGGAACCCGGGCTCCTCGAAGAGCTCGGCCCTGTCGTTCGACCCTCCCCAGCCGCCGCCGCCCGAGCCGCTTCCGCCGGAACCGCCCCAGCCTCCGCCGCTGCCTCCGTGCCCCCCGCCGTGACCGCCCCCGCCGCCCCACCCGACGGGACCGAGCTCCTCGATCGAGCTGATCTGGTCGTTGAAGCCGATGTTCCGGAGGTTCGGGACGTCGCCGGTCAGCTCGATGCAGCCGCGGAGGTCGCGTTCCCGGCAGATGCGCCAGCGGCCTCCGAGGATGCGCACGGAGGAGATCTGGTTGTTGAGGCCCAGCCGCCCGAGGTCGCGAACGTCGTCCGAGAAGACCCAGGAACGGCCCCGGAAGTTCCTGTCGGTGTAGACGGCAATGCCGATGCGCTGCCACTCGTTCGAGCCGCCCCAGCCGCCCCAGTTCCCTCCTCCTCCCTCGCGGACCGGCCGGAGGCTGGAGATGGCGTCCTGGAACGGGCTTCCCTTCAGGTTGTCGACCGAGCCCGAGAAGACCTCGCAACGGCCACGGAAGTCGCGCTCCGTACACATAAGCCAGGCGCCCGAGTCGATCGAGAAGCTGGAGATGCGGTTCGAGATGCCCCAGTCCCTCAGGTCGTTCACGCCGTGGCGGAGCTCGACGCAGGGCTGGCGGTACCGGGAGTTCTCGCAGACCCGGATCCCCGCGGCCGCCGCGCCCGGGGCGGAGGCGAGGAGGGCGAGGGAGATGGACGCTGCAAGGGCGAGGGCACGTGCGTTGCGCGGCATGGGCGGAGCCTAGCCGGGCCGTTTGGCGAGCGCAATCCTCCCGTTCTCGGAACGCCGCTTCCCGCCGGGCGCTCGGCGCGGTCCTCGGCGCGGCGGTCCATGGCTTTCCGGCTCGCCCGGTCAGGCCGTCCGGCGGAATCCGTTCGGGTCTTCCACCGTCCACCCCCAGTAGCCCCGGAGCCTCGCGGCGTGACGTCCGGGAACGAGCAGTAGGTGATTGCCGAGGGGCCGGTCGAGGAGCTCGGTGATCGCGGCGGGCTCGAGCTGCACGTCGACCTGGGTCCGGCAAAGGTCCTCCCTGCGCGGAATGGCGACGGCCTGCCCCTCGGCGAGGAAGAGCTCGTCGAGCCGTCGACCCCCGAGGCGCAGCAACGTGACGGGGCCGGGCGGAAGGTCGCCCGCGATGGCGACGCCGAGGCCCGACTCGAAGTGGGAGCGCAATTCCCAGCCCGTCACGAGCGAGCGCGCGACGGTGCAGTGAGCGAGGCGCAGGAGGCCCGTGACGGCGTCGGCGTGGGAGGGGTTCGCCATCCAGCTCGCCGTGCGGAGGAGCTCCCTCACCCAGAGCATGCCCACCGCGCTCGCGAGGTCGCCCTCGCAGGCGGCGACGCAGCCCGCGTCGTTCAGCGCCGATAGGGCGAGGCAGCCGCTCGTGCCGCGCCGCGTGACGAGGTCGAAGCAGCGGACGGCGACGGCGTCGAGACGTTCCCGGGCCACGAGGTCGGAGAGGGCGCCGAAGACCGTCGCCGCCTGGCGCACCCCTTCGGCGCGGGGTTCGCGGGTGGCGGCGGCCCCGCCGGCGAACGACGCCGCGAGCCCGAGGGCCCGATCGTCCGGCTCGACGAGAGGGGCCTCGAGGACGCCCGCGAGGTCGACGTTCACGGTCTCGGGGCCCCAGACCTCGCGCACGGCCTCGAAGGCCGGGACGCTCGCGACGAGCCACTCGGACGGGACGCCGACGAGGCCGATCCGGCTCCGGCAGAGCCGCCCGAGGACGCGCAGGTCGTCGATCGCGGAGGAGACGCGCGCGAGCGCCGGGGCGTCGTCCGGGGAGGCGAGGTGGACGACGCGGCCGCGGCCCCCCTCCTGCCGGACCCGGGCGAGCGCTTCGAGGGCCGCCGGGAGCGAGTTGTGCGCGGGGATCGTGACGAGGAGGAGCGGGTCGCCGGGCGAGGCCGCTTCCCGCAGGGCGCGGAGCCGGAGGATCTCGCTCTCGGTCCCGCCGGTCTCGACGACCACGGCCATCGGGCCGTGCTGGAAGAGGGCGTCGTGTTCGGCCTCGCGGCCGCCGAGGCCGGAAAGGGCGAGGAGGTAGGGCTCGACCGACCGCCGGAGCGCGGCCGCGTCGTGCATCGCCGACCCGACCGTCACGAAGTCGAAAGTTCGAGGTTCCATCGCGCGACCTCCCCGGCTCGTGACACGGCGTTCGGGCACCCGGCGCCGCGGCAGTTCGCCACCGACCGGCGATCGTACCGGCAAAGGGACGCGCGGGGTGGGGCGCCGACCCGGCTGCGCTATCCTCCGCCCCCGATGCGCTGGTCCAACTACCTCCTCTCCACCCTCCGCGAAGCCCCCGGCGATGCCGAGGTCGTCTCCCACAAGCTCCTCGCCCGCGCGGGGATGCTGATGAAGGTCGCCGCCGGCATCTACTCCTTCACGCCGCTGGGCTTCCGGTCGCTCAAGAAGATGATCGAGATCGTCCGCGAGGAGATGGACCGGACCGGCGCCCTCGAGGTCGACCTGCCGATCGCGCAGCCGAAGGAGCTGTGGGTCGAGTCGGGGCGGTGGGACCGCTACATGAACGACGGCATCCTGTTCCACCTCGAGGACCGCAAGGCGGGCGAGTTCGCGCTCGCGCCGACGGCCGAGGAGGCGGTGACGGACCTCGTCCGCCGCTCGGTCACCTCGTGGCGGCAGCTGCCGTTCAACCTCTACCAGATCCGGACGAAGTTCCGCGACGAGATCCGCCCCCGCTTCGGCCTCATGCGCGGGCGCGAGTTCCTGATGAAGGACGCCTACTCCTTCGACCTCGACCAGAAGGGGCTCGACGTCCACTACCGGAAGATGGACGCCGCATACCGGGCGATCTTCGAGCGCTGCGGCCTCGAGTACGCCCTCGTCCAGGCCGACTCGGGCGCCATCGGCGGGTCGGCCTCCGAGGAGTTCATGGTCGTGGCCGACACCGGCGAGGACGCGCTCGTCTTCTCCGAGGACGGCCAGTACGGCGCCAACGTCGAGAAGGCGATCACGGCGCCGCTCCCCGAGCCGTGGGCCGGCGAGGAAGAAAGGCCGTTCGGCCGCGCCGACTCGCCGACGCCCGGGATCGTCTCGACCGAGGGGCAGGCCAGGCACCTCGGGACGACCGAGGACCGGATCACGAACACGATGCTCTACGAGGCGATCCGCGCCGACGAGACGTCGTTCGTCTGCGCGATCGTCATCCGGGGCGACCTGACGATCAACGAGGTGAAGCTCCCGAAGGCGCTCGGCGTGGCGCACGTGCGGCTCGTCCCCGAGGAGTGGCTCCCCGGGATCGCCGGCTGCAAGCCCGGCTTCATCGGGCCGATCGGCCTCAAGCCCCGGGCGGGGCAGGACGAGGTGCCCGTCTACGTCGACCGTTCCATGGAGAACGCGCGCAACGTCTGGTGCGGCGCGAACGAGGACGGCACCCACCACTCGAACCTCTCGGTGAAGCGCGACCTGAAGGTCGCCGGCGTCCTCGAGGTCGCCACGGCTCGCGACGGCGACCCGTCGCCGACCGGGACCGGCGTCCTCCGGATCAAGCGCGGCATCGAGGTGGGCCACATCTTCAAGCTCGGGACGAAGTACTCCGAGGCGATGAAGTGCGAGGTCGCCGACCCGCAGCAGAAGATGATCCCGCTGACGATGGGCTGCTACGGCCTCGGCATCGGCCGGACCGTCGCCGCCGCCGTCGAGCAGAACCACGACGGCGACGGGATCATCTGGCCCGTCCCGCTCGCGCCGTACACCGTCGCCGTCCTCTCGCTCCAGCGCGACAAGGAGGTCCTCGAGGCGGCGGAGAAGCTCTACGAGGAGCTGAAGGCGGCGGGCGTCGAGGTCTTCTGGGACGACCGCGACGAACGCCCCGGCGTCAAGTTCAAGGACGCCGACCTCATCGGCTTCCCGGTCCGCGTCGTCATCGGCGGCAAGGCCCTCGCGAAGGGCGTCGTCGAAGTGTCGACCCGCCGCGAGAAGAAGGCCGAGGGCGTCGCGCCGGAGAAGGTCGTCGAGGTGGTGAAGGCGACGCTCGCCGCGGGGGCGAAGACGCTGGCGCTCTGAGCCCCTCGGGTGTCCCTTCGGGCGGGGTGCCCCGGACGCGAGGGCCGCACCCGTGGAGGCTCGCGGGCGCGAGCGCCCTCGAAACGACCGTCGTCCTCGAGCGGTCGCCCTTCGACGCCGAAGGACGGCCGCTCGGCGCCGTCCGCGAGGTCGTCGACTTCGCGGGGACGGGTCTCCCGCCCGCCCTCCGCCTGGCGCTCGCCGGCTACGTCCTCCTCGGGAAGCTCTCGCCGGCGGACCTCCGCGCCGTCGCCGACGAGCTACAGGCCGCGGGCGGCGCG